>CAUQYP010000008.1:0-51485 GCA_963522035.1 uncultured Noviherbaspirillum sp.
TTTATCCGATTTCGGTGCCAGCGACGTGTCGCCATCGACGGGGACCCACGTCAAAGGCAACGTCAAACGCAACGGCAACGGCAACGGCAACGGCAACGGCAACTGTCGCTACGCGGAACAGCAACAGCAACTGCAACTGTCGCTGCGCGGGGCTTAATGCAACGGCAACTGTCGCTGCGCGGAAGTGGCGCTTCTAGCGGAAGCTGGCTAAAGCAAGCCAGCATGAAAATGTTCTAAATCAGGCCTTGCGGTTTCCCGCAGCCTGACAGGCGTTAACCGTCGATCAGCGCCGGATCCCACGCATACACCTTCTGCGTCTGCTCGCCCAACCCGGCAATGCCGAGGCGCATGATGTCGCCTGGCTTCAGGTACACCGGCGACGGCTTGCAGCCCATGCCTACGCCCGGCGGGGTGCCGGTGCTGATCAGGTCGCCCGGGTGCAGCGTCATGAAGCGGCTGATATAGCTGACCAGCTGGGCGACGCCGAACACCATGGTCCGGGTGCTGCCGTTCTGGAAGCGCTTGCCATTGACCTCGAGCCACATGTCGAGATTTTGCGGGTCGCTGATTTCATCGGCGGTCACCAGCCACGGGCCGACCGGGCCGAAGGTGTCGCAGCCCTTGCCCTTGTCCCAGGTGCCGCCGCGCTCGAGCTGGTACTCGCGCTCGGAAATATCGTTGACCACGCAATAGCCGGCCACATGCTTCATCGCATCGGCCTCCGACACGTAGCGCGCAGTCGCGCCGATGACCACGCCCAGCTCCACTTCCCAGTCGCCCTTGACCGAGTCCTGCGGCAGCACCACCGCGTCGTTGCAGCCCACCAGCGCGCTGGTGGCCTTGGTAAACAGCACAGGCTCGGCCGGCACCGGCATGCCGGACTCGGCTGCGTGGTCCGCATAGTTCAGCCCGACGCAGATGAACTTGCCCATGCCGGAATACGGCGGCGCGATGCGGCCCGGGTCGGCCACGACCGGCAGCGTATCGACGTTTATGTCGTTCAGCTTGCGCAGGCCGTCCGGCGTCAGCATGTGCGCATGGATGTCCGGCGTCAGCCGCGACAGGTCGCGCACGCGGCCCTGGCTGTCGACCAGCGCTGGTTTCTCATTGCCCTTGGGACCATATCGCATCAATTTCATCTTCGTGCTCCAGTTGCTGTGTGAACGTTGTCAGTTGGACCAGCCGCCATCGATGACCTGGGTGGTGCCGGTCGTGAATGCGGACTCGTCGGAAGCCAGGTAGACGGCCAGCGCCGCGATTTCCCCGGGCCGGCCGAGGCGCCCGAGCGGCTGCCGCGCGACGAACATGGCTTCGACCTCGTCGAGACCCTTGCCGCTGCTGCTGGCTTGCGCGGCGATCCGCTCGCGCAATGACGGCGATTCTATCGTGCCCGGGCAGATCGCATTGCAGCGCACGTTTTGCGCCACGAAGTCGGCGGCAACCGACTTGGTCATGCCGATCACCGCCGCCTTGCTGGCGCCGTAGACGAAGCGGTTGGGTGCGCCCTTGATGCTGCTGGCCACCGAGGCCATGTTGATGATGGAGCCGCCGCCGCGCGCGAGCATGCCGGGCAGGAAGGCCCGCATCATCCGGTACATCGCGCGCACGTTCAGGTCGAAGGAAAAGTCCCAGGCCCGGTCGTCGCAGTCGAGGATGGTGCCGCCGTCGACATAGCCGGCGCAGTTGAACAGGATGTCGATGCCGCCCAGTTCGCCGGCCAGCGCGGAAATGGCCGCGGCGTCCGTCACGTCGAGCCGCCGCACGCTGCAGCCGGCCGGCAGGGCCAGCGTGCCCAGCAGCGCTTCGTCGATGTCGGTGGCGACCACGCGCGCGCCCTCGCGCGCGAAGGCCTCGGCGGTGGCGCGGCCTATGCCCTGTCCGGCGGCGGTCACCAGCGCTATCTTGTTGGCCAGGCGTTGTGTCATCGGTTTTCCTTTCGACTATGCGGATTGATGGGCGCTACTTGCCGGCCGCCACCAGGCGCGGCAGCCAGAGCGTGATTTCCGGTATGTAGGTAATGGCAATCAGCGCGGCGAACAGCGGCACCAGCCACGGCAGTATCGCCATGGTGGTGCGCTCCACCGACAGCCGCGCAACCCGCGCCAGCACGAACAGAACCATGCCCAGCGGCGGATGCAGCAGGCCTATCATCAGGTTGAGGACCATGATCAGGCCAAAATGAATCGGGTCGATGCCCAGCTTCAGCACGATGGGCAGCAGTATCGGCACCAGGATGGTGATGGCGGCAATGGTGTCGATGAAGCAGCCGACGACCAGGATCAGCACATTGGCCAGCAGCAGGAACATCCACTTGTTCTGGGTGAAGCCGAGGATCGCGTCGGTCATGACCTGCGCGGCCTGGCTCACCGTCAGCAGCCACGCGAAGATGGACGCGGCAGTGACGATGAACAGCACGCTGGCCGTGGTCTCTATCGTGTCGATGGTGGCGCGGGCCAGGCTCTTCAATGTCATCGAGCGGTAGCGCACCAGGCCCAGGAACAGCGCCCAGATCACCGCGGCCATCGCCGCCTCGGTCGGCGTGAACCAGCCCAGCGTCATGCCGCCGATCAGGATCACCGGCGCCATCAGCGCCATCACGGCCGAGAAGTCGAAGTACCAGTCGGCCAGCAGCAGCGCGACCAGTGCACAGCCGACTGCCACGTTGACCGACACGCCGGCGCGCACGAGCAGCCAGGTCACCAGCGGGAAGGCCAGCACGACAAGAATCTCGGTGCTGGCGCTGCCCAGCTTCTGCCACGAGAACAGCGCGTCGCCGCCCCAGTCGTTGCGGCGTGCGATGAACGCGACGGTCGCCATCATCAGCAGCGTCATCACGATGCCCGGCAACACGCCGGCCAGGAACAGCGAGCCGATCGACACATTGGCCATCATGCCGTAGATGACGAAGGGCAGCGACGGCGGAATGATGGGCCCGAGGGTGGCGGACGCGGCCGTCACGCCCACTGCGAATTCCGCGCTGTAGCCATGGTCGCGCATGGCCTTGATCTCGATGGTGCCCAGGCCTGCGGCGTCGGCGATGGCCGTGCCGGACATGCCGGAAAAGATGACCGAGCCGATGATGTTGACCTGGCCGAGGCCGCCGCGCATCCAGCCCACCAGCGCCACCGCGAAGTGGTAGATGCGGCCGGTGATGCCGGCGATGTTCATCAGGTTGCCAGCCAGGATGAAGAAGGGCACGGCCAGCAGCGGGAAGCTTTCGACGCCGGCAATCATGCGCTGCGCCACGATCACGTTCGGCACGGAGCCGGTGACGAAGATGTAGAGCAGCGACGCGGCGACCATCGCCAGCGCCACCGGCAGGCCCAGCAGCATCAGCGCCAGGAAGGAGCCTATCAGCACACCCATTACGCGTCTCCCGTGCCGTCGTAGGCATCGGGCCGCTCCAGCACCGAATAGCCCTGCCGCCAGTTGCGCAGGGCCACCGCCACGGCACGCGCCAGCATCAG
Organism: uncultured Noviherbaspirillum sp.; assembly: GCA_963522035.1. Lineage (GTDB taxonomy): Bacteria > Pseudomonadota > Gammaproteobacteria > Burkholderiales > Burkholderiaceae_D > Noviherbaspirillum_A. The sequence goes on from CAUQYP010000008.1 coordinate 3,468, forward strand.
CGCAAAGCCCAGCAGCGCCAGCCAGTAGACGATGCTCTTGGGCCAGTTGATGGTCGTCATGGGCTCGTCGCCGACCAGGCCGATGTATTGCCAGCCCAGCCAGGCGATGACGGCCAGCACGCCGACCCGCACGAGGTCCACCAGGGTGGACAGCGGCCGCGCCGCGCCTGCCGGCAGGAAGCGGTACAGGATATCGACCTGGATGTGCCGGTCCTTCCGTACACAGGCCGCCGCGCCGATGAAGACCACCGCGATCAGGCAGTTGGTTGCCAGCTCTTCGGTCCAGGCATATGAATCGTTCAATGCATAGCGGGTAAAGAACTGGGTGAATACCAGCGCCCCCATCACCCAGAACAGCACCAGCGTCAGCCATTCCTCGACGCCAGTATCGCCCAGGCCGGCTTCTTGGATGTCGGCCTCCTCGAAGCTGTGCGCCAGCTGCTCGGCGCTGACGGCATGATGAGGATGGCTGACGCCGGCGGCGTCGTCCCGGCTCGACGTGGCTGGCGGCGCGAGTGGTTCCATGCGAGTCCCTGGTCTGGTTGGCGAAGCGCGGGCATCAGGCCCGCGCAGGAAGCAGGCGTGAACTCAGTCGAGTTTCTGGATCTGGTCCCAGTCCGCCTTCCGGTATCCGTAGTCCTCGAACTTCACGCTCTTGAGCACGGTGTCGCGGAAGTCCTTGCGGTCGGGATCGGTCACGCTCAAGCCCTTTTTCCTGAACACGTCGACCAGCTCGGCTTCCTTGGCGACGATATCGGCGCCGGCCTTTTGCGCCGCTTCCTGGGCCAGGTCGGTGAACAGCTTTTTCTCGCTGTCGCTGAAGGCCTTCCATTGCTTGCCCGAGACCACGGTGTTCAAGTGGTCGACGATATGGCCGGTCAGCACAATGTGCTTCTGGACCTCGAAGAATTTCTTGGCTTCGATGGTCGGCAACGGGTTTTCCTGCGCCTCCACGGTGCCGTTCTGCAGCGCCAGGTACACCTCGGCAAAGGCGATCGGCGCCGTGTTGGCGCCGCAGGCGCGCGGCATGGCGAGGTAGGCGGCGACGTCGGGCACTCTGATTTTCAGGCCCTTCATGTCGGCGCATTTGGCGATAGGCTTGTTGGAGGTGGTGTGCCGCGTGCCGTAGTAGGTGGTCGCGACGATCTGGTTGCCGGTCTTCTCCGCGTAGCCGCCGGTCAGGCTCTTGTAGACGTCGCTCTTCGTGTACCTGACCAGGTGCTCGGCGTTACGGAAGGTGTATGGATAATAGGTGACGCCGATGGGCTGGTAGGCGCGGCTGGCGAAGCTGGAGCCGGAGATGATGATGTCCACCGTGCCCAGCGACAAGCCCTGGTTGATGTCGCTTTCCTTGCCCAGCTGCGAGGCCGGAAACACGTCGACCTGGTATTTGCCGCTAGTGCGCTTGCCAAACTCTTCGGCGGCCCAGACCGACCACTTGTGGAACGGCTCCGAAGTCTCGTATACGTGCGCCCACTTGAGCTTGGTCTGCCCGAATGCGCCGCCAGCCAGCCCGGCTGCCAGCACCGCCAGCACGGTTTTTTTCCAGATCGTCATTGTCGTCTCCTGTAATTTTGCTTATTGCCGCAGCGCGAGCATCGGTCTGTCATGCCGAATTTCGCTTCGCGATGCGGGGTGCTGCGTGACCGGATCTCTGTGGAACGGCCCGCCGGTGCTGTCGTCCCGGATTGGCCGGGTGGCCTGGGATCGCCAGCATTTCTCAACTGCTAATCTGGTCTTACCACCGTACCAATAATTTCATCAACCGACTGCATTGTCAAGGAAGAACGCAGACCGCTTGAAGTATTGGCCAACCCAATTTAAGATGCCATGCCCCTGGCGGCGATGCGCGCCAGGACAGGCAATCCATCGTTCAGGAGAACAGCAACCATGCACGAGATGAACCACCGCGAAACGCAGGAACAGTTGATCAAGCCGGAGCGGCTGCGTGCCTTCGTCCGCGCGCTGTGGGAACAGGCCGGCAGCGAATCTACCGAAGCGCGGCTGGTGGCCGACCACCTGGTGAAGGCCAACCTGTCCGGGCACGACTCGCACGGCGTCGGCATGATCCCGCGTTACCTGCGTTCGTTGCGGGACGGCGAGCTGAAGCTGAATGTCCATGCGCAAGTTGCGCGCGACGCCGGCGCGGTGCTGACGATCGAAGGCGTGCGCGGTTTCGGCCAGGTGGTGGCGCATGAAGCGATGGCGCTGGGCATACAGCGTGCGCAGCGGCTGGGCGTATGCGCGGTCGGCCTGCGCAATGCGCACCACATCGGCCGCATCGGCCACTGGGCCGAGCAGTGCGCCGACGCCGGCCTGGTGTCCTTCCACTTCGTCAACGTCGCCGGCGACCCGCTGGTCGCGCCCTTCGGCGGCATCGACGCGCGCATCGGCACCAACCCGTTCTGCGCCGCCTTTCCCCGCGCGGGCAGGCCGCCGCTGGTGCTGGACTTCGCCACCAGCCGCATTGCCTTCGGCAAGACGCGGGTGGCCTACAACAAGGGACAGGCGGTGCCGCCGGACAGCCTGATCGATCACGCCGGCAATCCAAGCAACGACCCGAAGGACGTGCATGAAGACCCGCGCGGCGCCCTGCTGCCGTTCGGCGGGCACAAGGGCTACGGCATGGCTGCAATGTGCGAGTTATTTGCCGGCGCGCTGAGCGGCGGCTTCACGACGCACGAACGAAGCCTGATGACAAACAGCGCCATCATCAACTGCATGATGTCGGTCATCATCGACCCGAAGGCATTCGATGCGCCCGATGCGGAGCAGGAAGCCGATGCCTTTGTCGACTGGCTGCGAAGCTCGCGCCTGGCGGCAGGCGTCGACGGCGTGCTGGTGCCGGGCGAACCGGAGCTGGCTAAACGCGCAGAGCGGGAGCAAGGCACGCCGATCGACGCGGCGAGCTGGGCGCAGATCGCGCAGGCAGCGCGGGACGTCGGCATGACGGAGGAAAGCATTGCCGCAGTGACGGCTGGCTGAGACAGCGAAACTGCCGCTGTCAGCCCGCCTTTGCCTTTCCGGTCCGGACAGCGGTCTTCTTCGGCGATTTCGTCAGGCTCGAACTCAGCCTGCGGTAGGCCACGTCCATGTGATGCCGCATCGCCTCGCGCGCCTGCTCCGGGTCCCTGGCTCGCAGCGCGGCCAGCACGGCGCGGTGTTCGGCGATGGCCTGGGCCCAGACCTCGGGGGTTTCGAAGTGGCTGTGCAGCTGGTCGAACAAGGGCCCCAGCCGCAGGTCGAACATGCGCCGCACCACGCCGACCAGTACGCTGTTGCCCGTGGCCTCGGCGATGGCCACATGGAACTGCCGGTCCGCGTCCAGCGGCTTGACGCCGGCCAGCGCGTCGGCTTCCATCTGGTCGATGGCGTCGCGCACCGCGTCGAAGTGCCGCTTCTTGCCCAGCTTGGCGGCAGTGGCCGCCACTTCGCCTTCCAGCAGCGCGCGGGCCTGGATCAGCTCCAGCGGCCCCTCTTCCCCTGACAGGTCGAAGCCTTCCGGCGGCTGCGCCGGCAGCTCGCAGACATAGATGCCTGAACCCATCCGCACTTCGATATACCCTTCCACCTCGAGCGCGATCAGGGCCTCGCGTAGTGAAGGCCGCGACACGCCCAGCTGCACCGCCAGGTCGCGTTCGGACGGCAGGCGCGAGGCGACCGGGAATTCGCCGCTGATGATCAGCTCCCTCAACTGGTTGCTGATCTGGCGGTACAGGCGCTGCGGTTCGATGGCTTGGATGGGCATGGCTTTATGGTGATCACGGCGTGCTGCGGCGCTGACTGCGTCAGCCTTGTTCCTGCTGCTGCGCCAGCAGGCCGGCGCAGCGAAGCCGGGATTATACGCGGCGGTGCAGCATGCGCCGTGCCCCCTACTGCCCGGCGGCGAGCGGTTCCGGGAAAACCATGCCATGGGCCGCGGCGCAGTCGCGCAGCATGGGCGCAATCGACGGATGCAGCACGACGCCGTCAAGCTCCTGCCGCGCTTTCAACGCCATGCCGCGGTCGCCCGGCATCCTTACCGCGTCGACGCCGGGCCGCGGCGGATTGGTGCGGCAGGCATCGCCTATCCAGTCCATCTGGCGCAGGAAGTCCGCGCTGCCGCCGAAGGCCGACGGGTCATACAGCGTCATGAAGACCGTCGCGCCCCAGCCGTCGGGCGGATCCGCGCGGCCATGCCCTGCAAGCCCGCCGGTCAGCGCCTCCACCGCCAGCGCCAGGCCGAAGCCCTTGTGTCCCGCCTCCATGCCGCCCAGCGGCAGGATGGTGCCGGGCGGGTCGGCGGCCAGCACGGCCGGGTCGTCGCTGGGCTTGCCCTCGGCGTCCAGCATCCACGCATGGTCGAACCGGCGCCCGGCCTTGTGCATTCGCGCGCTCATGCCGTTGGTGGTGACGGACGCGGAAATGTCGACCAGGTAGGGCGTGCCCGAGGTTGGTATGCCGACCGCCAGCGGGTTGGGCGTAAACACCGCCCGCGTGCCGCCGTGCGGCGCCACGCTCTGCACCGCCGGGTCGGAGCTGGCCAGCACCATCATGAAGCCGGCCTCCGCCGCGCGCAGCAGGTAGGCGGCGAGGCAGGCGATATGGTGGCTGCGGCGTATCACCAGCGTCGCGCTGCCGTACTGGCGCGCACGCGGCGCCAGCGCGTCGATGCCGCTGTGCACCAGCCACGGCCCTGGCAGCCGCATGCCATCCCAGGCAAGCGTGGCGCCACGGTCCGACAATACCGCCGGCATGCCCTCTTTGGCCATGCCGCCCGAATCCAGTGCCCGCACATATGGCGCCAGCAGCGCCAAACCGTGGGTATCGTGCCCAAGCAGGTCGCCGTCCACCAGCGTTCGGGCAACCACTGCGGCGGGCTCGCTTGCCAGCCCGGCCGCCTGCAGCAGGGCGGTCGCGAAGTCGCGCAGCGCGGCGGCTTCGTAGCGTGGTTCGGCGGCCATCAGTAGGTCGCCCTGCCGCCGGATATGTCGAACACCGCGCCGGTGGAAAACGAGCAGTCCGCCGACGCCAGCCACGCCACCAGCGCCGCGATCTCGTCGGGCTGGCCGAAGCGGTTCATCGGTATCTTCGACAGCATGTAGTCGATATGCTGCTGCGTCATCTGCGCAAACATGCCGGTCTGGACAGCGGCCGGCGTCACGCAGTTCACGCGCACGCCGGTCTGCGCCAGTTCCTTGCCCAGCGACTTGGTCAGCGCGACCAGCCCGGCCTTGGACGCGCTGTAGGCGGACGCGTTCGGATTGCCTTCCTTTGCCGCGACGGAAGCGATGTTGACGATGCGGCCGTAGTTCCTGGCCTGCATCTGCGGGACCAGCGCGCGGCAGGCCAGGAAGGGGCCACGCAGGTTGACCGCGATCACCCGGTCCCACTCGTCGACCGGGTAGTCGCAGGCCGTGGTGTTGGGCCCGGTGATGCCGGCGCTGTTGATCAGGACGTCGACCGCCCCGCCGCCTTCGATGGTCGCGTCGCGCGCCGCATCGACCTGGTCCGCGCTGGAAACATCGACGACCACGCAATGCACCGTGGCAGTGCTGCCCAGCGCAAGCTTCGCTGCCTCCAGCTGCGCGGCGTCACGGTCCCACAAGGTCAGCGCGGCGCCGCCCGCGGCCAGCCTCCGCGCAATGGCCAGCCCGATGCCTGCGGCGCCGCCGGTGACGACCGCATGGCGCCCGGCGAAGTGATAGAAATTGGCTTGCTCCATCGTGGTCTCCCGTGGTCTTCGTTGTCTCGATCAGAATTGCCTGAAGCCTTGCCGCATGACCTGCGCATCATGGGCCATCAATATTGCACAGCCCATGATGGCCGTCAAATATTGGTAATACCACTTTACCCATTCATTTTTCTGCAATAGACTGCACTTCATTCAAAAGCCGTGGCCTGCAACAGGATCCGGCTGCGCACGGTCTGATTTGATAAAACACAGACAGGAGACACCGTGGCACAGGAAATATCGATATCGCCCGAGTCCATCACCCGGCGCAGCGCCATGCCGCTGGCCCTGCGGCTCGGACCCGACGACGACGTGCTGGTCGCCATGCGCGACATCGCGCCCGGCACTGCGCTGCCAGGCGCGCCGGGCGTTGCCGCGGCCAGCATTCCGGCCGGCCACAAGGTCGCCGCCCATGACATCGCCGCCGGCGCGGCGGTGCGCCGCTACAGCCAGGTCATCGGCTTCGCCACGCGCGATATCCGCGCCGGCGAGCATGTGCATCTCCACAACCTTGCGATGCGCGACTTCGAGCGCGACTATGCGTTCTGCGCCGACGTCCGCAGCGACAGCAAGCCGGACGCGGCATTGACCTTCCAGGGCATCGTCCGGCCCGACGGCCAGGTCGCCACCCGCAACTACATCGGCGTGATCAGCAGCGTCAACTGCTCGGCGACGGTCTGCCGGCAGATCGCCGACGCCTTCCGGGGCGATGCGCTGGCCGCCTATCCGAACGTCGATGGCGTGGTCTCCATCACCCACAAGGCCGGCTGCGGCATGGCCTCGCAGGGCGAAGCCATTGACCTGCTGCGCCGCGTCACCGCCGGCTACCTGCGCCATCCGAACTTCGCCGCCGTGCTCTTCATCGGCCTGGGCTGCGAGTCCAACCAGGTCAGCGCCCTGCTCGGCGCCGAAAGCCTGGCGGAGTCCGACCGGCTGCGGGCCATGACCATCCAGGAACTGGGCGGCACCCGCAGCACGATACAGCGCGGCATCGCGCTGGTGCAGGAGCTGCTGCCCGCGGCCAACGCGGTGCAGCGCGAGCCGGTGCCGGTCAGCCATCTCCGGGTCGGGCTGCAATGCGGCGGGTCCGACGGCTACTCGGGCATCACGGCCAACCCGGCCCTGGGCGCGGCGATGGACCTGCTGGTCGCCCATGGCGGCACCGCCATCCTCAGCGAGACGCCCGAGATCTACGGCGCCGAACACCTGCTGACGCGGCGCGCGGTGTCGCGCGAGGTCGGCGAGAAGCTGGTCGAGCGCATCCGCTGGTGGGAAGGCTACACGTCCCGGCTGGGCGGCGAGATGAACAACAACCCGTCCCCCGGCAACAAGGCCGGCGGCCTCACCACCATCCTGGAAAAGTCGCTGGGCGCGGTGGCCAAGGCCGGCACCAGCAACCTGGCAGATGTCGTCGAATATGCGCAGCCGGTCACGAGCCATGGCCTAGTCTTCATGGACACGCCGGGCTACGACCCGGTCTCCGCCACCGGCCAGGTCGCCGGCGGCGCCAACCTGATCTGCTTCACCACCGGCCGCGGCTCGGTCTACGGCTGCAAGCCGTCGCCGTCGCTGAAGCTCGCCACCAACAGCGCGATGTACCGCCGCATGAGCGAGGACATGGACATCAACTGCGGCGCCATACTGGACGGCGAGCTGACGGTGCAGCAGGCCGGCGAGCAGATCTTCCAGCGCATTATCGCGGTGGCCTCGGGCCAGCGCACGATGAGCGAAGAGCATGGCATGGGCGAGGATGAATTCGCGCCGTGGATACTGGGGCCGACCATGTAGCTTCGCTGCCAGCCGTCGCATGGCGGACGTATAAAAAATCAAAACAGACGCAGGAGACAGGATGGGCGACAAGAAAGACGCGCCGCGCCGCAGCCAGGCCTGGTTCGGCCGGCAGGACCGCGACGGCTTCATCTACCGTTCATGGATGAAGAACCGCGGTATTCCACATGACCAGTTCGACGGCCGGCCCGTCATCGGCATCTGCAATACGTTTTCCGAGCTGACGCCCTGCAATTCCCATTTCCGCACGCTGGCCGAACAGGTCAAGATCGGGGTCTGGGAAGCCGGCGGCTTTCCGCTGGAGTTCCCGGTGATGTCGCTCGGCGAAACTTTGTTGCGGCCCACGGCCATGCTGTTTCGCAACCTCGCCAGCATGGATGTCGAGGAGTCCATACGCGGCAATCCGCTCGACGGCGTCGTGCTGCTGATGGGCTGCGACAAGACCACGCCGTCGCTGCTGATGGGCGCGGCCTCGTGCGACCTGCCCACCATCGGCGTATCCGGCGGCCCCATGCTCAACGGCCGCTATCGCGGCGGCGAGATCGGCTCCGGCACCGGTGTCTGGCAGATGTCGGAAGAAGTGCGCGCCGGCCGCATGAGCCAGGAAGACTTCTTCGATGCCGAAAGCTGCATGCACCGCTCGCACGGCCACTGCATGACCATGGGCACCGCCTCTACCATGGCCAGCATGGTCGAGGCGCTGGGCATGAGCCTGCCGGGCAATGCGGCGATACCCGCGGTGGATGCGCGGCGCAATGTGCTGGCGCGCATGTCGGGCCGGCGCATCGTCGACATGGTGAACGAAGACCTGCTCATGTCGAAGATACTGACCCGCGCCGCTTTCGAGAACGCGATACGGGTCAATGCCGCGATCGGCGGCTCGACCAATGCGGTGATCCACCTGCTGGCCATTGCCGGGCGCATCGGCGTGGACCTGAAGCTGGCCGACTGGGATGCAATAGGCCATGAACTGCCCTGCCTGCTCGACCTGCAGCCGTCCGGCAAGCACCTGATGGAAGACTTCTACTACGCCGGCGGCCTGCCTGCGCTCATCCGCGAGCTCAAGTCCGTCATCGACCGCGACGCGCTGACCGCGAATGGCAAGACCCTGTGGGACAACTGCAGGAACGCGACGAACTGGAACCGCGAGGTCATCCGGGCGTTCGACCAGCCGTTCAAGCCGGCCGCCGGCATCGCTGTCCTGCAGGGCAACCTGTGCCCGGACGGCGCGGTGATCAAGCCGTCCGCCGCGACACCGGCGTTGCTGAAGCACACCGGCCGGGCGGTGGTGTTCGAGGACAGCGAGCACATGCATGCGCGGCTCGACGACGAAAGCCTGGATGTCGACGAGCACTGCGTGCTGGTGCTGAAGAACTGCGGCCCGAAAGGCTACCCCGGCATGGCCGAGGCCGGCAACATGCCGCTCCCGCCCAAGGTGCTGCGCAAAGGCATCACCGACATGGTCAGGGTGTCGGACGCACGGATGAGCGGCACCGCCTATGGCACCGTGGTGCTGCATGTGGCGCCGGAGGCGGCGGCCGGCGGGCCGCTGGCGCTGGTGCGCGACGGCGACATGGTCGAGCTCGACGTCGAGGCGCGCAGGCTGCACCTGCACGTGTCGGACGAGGAACTGGCGCGCCGCCGCGCCGAGTGGCAGCCGCCTGCCGCGCCGGCAGTGCGCGGCTGGACCAAGCTGTATGTCGACCATGTGCAGCAGGCCAACCTCGGCGCCGACCTCGACTTCCTGGTGGGCCGGACCGGCGCTGCCGTGCCCAAGGACAACCACTGAGCAGGGGGCCGCCTTGAAGATACTCATCACCGATCATGATTTCCCCGACGTCGCGCTGGAGCAGGCGCTCTACCAGGCCGCGGGCGTCGAGGTCGTCACCGCGCAGTGCCGCAGCGAAGACGAGGTGATCGCCGCCGCCGACGGCTGCGACGGCCTGCTGGTGCAATACGCGCCGGTCGGCGGCAAGGTGTTCGCCGCCTGCCCGCGGGTGCGGATCGTCAGCCGCTACGGCGCCGGCTTCGACACCATCGATACCGGCGACGCGAAGCGCCATGGCGTCTGGGTCGCCAACTCGCCGGACTACGGCGTCGGCGAAGTGGCGACCCATGCGCTGGCCATGGCGCTGGCCCTGCTGCGCCACCTGCCCTGGTACGACCGCGACATCCGCCGCGGCGCCTGGAGTTTCGGCAGCGCGGGCCGCATGGAACGGGTGTCCGACATGACGCTGGGCATATTGGGGCTGGGCCGCATCGGCAAGCGCATGGCGCACATCGGGCGCAACAGCTTCAGGCGTGTCGTCGCCTGCGACCCCTACATCATCGACGGCGACTTTCCCGCCTATGTCGAACGGGTCAGCATGCAGGAACTGTTTGCGCAGGCCGACGCGCTGTCGCTGCATGTGCCCCTGAACGACGAGACCCGCAACATCGTCGATGCGTCGGTGCTGTCGTTGATGAAACCCGGCAGCGTGCTGGTCAATACCGCGCGCGGCGGGCTGGTCCGGCTGGACGACCTGGTGGCGGCGCTCGACGCCGGCCGGCTCGACGGCGCCGCGCTGGACGTGCTGCCGACCGAGCCGCCGGAACACGACTCGGCCATCCTGCGCCATCCGCGGGTGCTGCTGACGCCGCACGCGGCCTTCTACTCGACGCTGGCGGAAAAGGAGCTGCGCCGCAAGGCTGCGCAGAACCTGGTGGACTGGATGCGGCACGGCAGGCCTTCGTATGTCGTGGTGGAGGGAAGACAAGACAGCACCGCCTGAACGTCGCGCGGCCATCGCGCGGCGGAAATCAGTATAAAAAAGGAGCAGGCATGGCATCGGTCCAGATACGCGGCATACAGAAGACGTTCGGCAGCACCCAGGTGATACGCGGCGTCGACATCGACATACCGGACGGCCAGTTCGCGGTGCTGGTCGGCCCCAGCGGCTGCGGCAAGTCGACGTTGCTGCGCATGCTGGCCGGGCTGGAAGAGATTACCGAAGGCGAGATCGCCATCGACGGCCGGGTCGTCAACAACGTCCAGCCCAAGGAGCGCGACATTGCGATGGTGTTCCAGAATTATGCGCTGTACCCGCACATGACGGTCAGGGACAACATGGCGTTCTCGCTGATGCTGGCCAAGGTCGGCAAGCCCGCCATCGCCGAGCGGGTCAAGCGCGCCGCCGACATCCTTGGCCTCGGTGAACTGCTGGAACGCTATCCGCGCCAGCTGTCCGGCGGCCAGCGGCAGCGGGTGGCGATGGGCCGCGCCATCGTGCGCAACCCGCAGGTCTTCCTGTTCGACGAACCGCTCTCCAACCTGGACGCCAAGCTGCGGGTGCAGATGCGCGCCGAGATCAAGGAACTGCACCAGCGCCTGAAGACCACGTCCGTCTACGTGACCCATGACCAGATCGAGGCCATGACCATGGCCGACCAGATCGTCGTCATGCGCGACGGCCGGGTCGAGCAGCGCGGCCGTCCGCTGGACCTGTACGACAATCCGGCCAACCTGTTCGTGGCCGGCTTCATCGGCTCGCCGGCGATGAACTTCATCCCGGGCACGCTGCGCCGCAGCGGCGACGACATGCTGTTGGAATTTGCCGATGGCACGCGCCGGCCCGCGCCGGCCCGTGCCGGCGGCGCCGACGGCCAGCCCGTGGTCTACGGCGTGCGCCCCGAGCACCTGGCGGTCGGCGGCGCCGGCGCGATGGCGGCCGAGGTTGCCGTGGTGGAGCCGACCGGCGCCAACACCGAGGTGTATTCGCGCTTCTGCAATACCGACATCAATGCGATTTTCCGCGAGCGCCATGACTTCAGGCCCGGCGAGGTGATACGCCTGGCGCCGGACCATGCGCACACCCACCTGTTCGACGCCGTGTCGGGGGAGGCACTGCGCAGCGTCCACTGACACTTCCCATTTCACAAGCAAAACCGCGGCGCACCGCGGCGACAGGGCAGCATGGCAACGACCCGCCAACCACAAGGAGCAGGAGACATGAAACGATATACAAGACGGGATTTTCTGGCATCCGGCGCAGCACTGGCCGCCGCATCCGCAATCGGTCCCTCGGCACTGGCGCAGGCGCCGGGCGGCCTGCTCTACAAGCCCGAAGCGGGCGCCAAGCTGCGCGTGCTGCGCTGGAAGCGCTTCGTGCAGGGCGATGAAGACATGTGGCTGGCCAATACCAAAAAATTCACGCAGCTGACCGGCGTCGAAGTGCGCGTCGACAACGAGGGCTGGGAGGACGTGCGGCCGAAGGCGGCGGTGGCGGCGAATGTCGGCAGCGGGCCGGACATCATCATCGGCTGGTTCGACGACCCGCACCAGTACCCGGACAAGCTCAACGACCTGACCGACATCGCCGAAGCGCTGGGCAGCCGGCATGGCGGCTGGTACGACGTCTGCAAGCGCTACGGCATGCGCGACGGCAAGTGGATAGGCATGCCGCTGGGCATCGTCGGCAATGCGCTGGTGTATCGTGAAAGCCAGGTGAAGGCGGCCGGCTTCGACGCGATACCCAAGGACACGGCCGGCTTCCTCAAGCTGTGCCAGGCCCTGAAGGCCAAGAACACGCCGTGCGGCTTCGCGCTCGGCAAGGCGGTCGGCGACGGCAACAACTGGGCGCACTGGCTGCTGTGGTCGCACGGCGGCAAGATGGTGGACGAGAAGGGCAACGTCGTCATCAACTCGCCCGAGACCGTCGCCTCGCTCGAGTATGCGAAGCAGCTGTACGAGACCTTCGTGCCCGGCACGCTGTCCTGGCAGGACCCGTCCAACAACAAGGCCTTCCTCGACGGCCAGGTCAGCCTGACGGCGAACGGCATCTCGGTCTATTACGCCGCCAAGAATTCGCCCGACGCCAAGCTTCAAGAAATGGCCAAGGACATCCAGCATGCGCGCTTCCCCATCGGTCCGGTAGGCAAGCCGACCGAGCTGATGCAGATCACGCAGATGATGCAGTTCAAGCACAGCAAGTTCCCGAATGCAGCCAAGGCCTACATGCAGTTCATGATGGAGCCGGAGCAGTACAACCCGTGGATGAAGGCCGCCATCGGCTACGTCAGCCAGCCGCTGCGCGCGTACGAGGCCAACCCGATCTGGACCGAGGACCCCAAGCATACGGTCTACCGCGACGGCGGCAGCATCATGCTCGACAACGGCTACTCGGGCCCGCTGGGCCTGGCCTCGGCAGCGGCGATGGCGGACTACATCGTGCTCGACATGGTGGCCGAAGCGGCCAGCGGCGCGAAGTCGCCGAAGGACGCGGCGGCACGCGCAGCGACCCGCGCCGAGCGCTACTACAAGGTCTAGGAAACAGCATCGACCGCCCCGGCGCAAGCCGGGGCATTACCGGTGCGCGCGGCCGGGCCACGGGGGACATTCATGCTTTCTCGATTTTTCAATAACCGCAATTCGCTCGGCCTGCTGTTCATGCTGCCGACCGCGCTGCTGCTGCTGGTCTTCCTCACCTACCCGCTCGGACTGGGCGTGTGGCTGGGATTCACCGACACCAAGATAGGCGGCAGCGGCAAGTTCGTCGGCCTCGGCAACTACAGCTACCTGGTCGGCGACTCGCTGACCCAGCTGGCGCTGTTCAACACGATTTTCTATACCACCGTTGCCAGCGTGCTGAAGTTCGTGCTGGGACTGTGGCTGGCGCTGCTGCTGAACAAGAACCTGCCGTTCAAGTCCTTCTTCCGCGCCATCGTGCTGCTGCCGTGGATCGTGCCGACTGCGCTGTCGGCGCTGGCCTTCTGGTGGCTGTACGACGCGCAGTTCTCGGTGATCAGCTGGGTGCTGGTCAAGCTGGGGCTGATCGATCGCTACATCGATTTCCTCGGCAACCCGTGGAATGCGCGGCTCTCGACCATTGCCGCCAATGTCTGGCGCGGCGTGCCCTTCGTCGCCATCTCGCTGCTGGCCGGGCTGCAGACCATATCGCCGTCGCTGTATGAAGCCGCCGCCATCGACGGCGCCACGCCGTGGCAGCAGTTCCGCTTCATCACGCTGCCGCTGCTGACGCCCATCATCGCGGTGGTGATGACGTTCTCGGTGCTGTTTACCTTCACCGACTTCCAGCTGATCTATGTGCTGACCCGCGGCGGCCCGCTCAACGCCACGCACCTGATGGCGACGCTGTCCTTCCAGCGCGCGATACCGGGCGGCTCGCTCGGCGAAGGCGCGGCGCTGGCCACCATGATGATTCCGTTCCTGCTGGCGGCCATCATGTTTTCCTACTTCGGGCTGCAACGGCGCGGCTGGCAACAGGGAGGCGACAAATGAACAAGGCCGACACCGTCGACACGCTGGCGCCCAAGGGCAGGCCCGCCCGGGCCGCCAAGCCCGACAAGCCCGACAGCCATGGCATGGACTACCTGCAGTCGCTGCCGCGGCGCTGGGTCACGGTCTACATTCCGCTGCTGCTGTTCGTGTTCGTGATGCTGTTCCCGTTCTACTGGATGGCCATTACCGCCTTCAAGCCGGACGCCGAACTGCTGTCGCAGTCGGGCAACCCGTTCTGGGTCATTGCCCCGACGCTGGCCCATTTCAAGAAGCTGCTGTTCGACACACCCTACCCGGAGTGGATGTGGAATACGGTCGTCGTCTCCACGGTCGCCACCTTCACTTCGCTGGCCGCCAGCGTGTTCGCGGCCTATGCAATAGAACGGCTGCGCTTCCAGGGCGCGAAGCAGGTGGGCCTCGCCATCTTCCTGGCCTACCTGATCCCGCCGTCCATCCTCTTCATCCCGCTGGCCGCCATCGTCTTCAAGCTGGGCCTGTTCGACACCCGATGGGCGCTGATCCTGACCTACCCGACTTTCCTGATCCCGTTCTGCACCTGGCTGCTGATGGGCTACTTCCGCTCCATACCCTATGAACTCGAGGAATGCGCACTGATCGACGGCGCAACCCGCTGGCAGATCCTGGTCAAGATCATCCTGCCGCTGGCGGTGCCGGGGCTGATCTCGGCAGGCATTTTCGCCTTCACGCTGTCGTGGAACGAGTTCATCTACGCGCTGACCTTCGTGTCGTCGTCGGAAGTGAAGACGGTGCCGGTGGGCGTGGTCACCGAGCTGGTCGAAGGCGACGTCTACCACTGGGGTGCGCTGATGGCGGGCGCCCTGCTCGGTTCGCTGCCGGTGGCGGTGGTGTATTCGTTCTTCGTCGAATACTACGTGTCGGGCATGACGGGCGCGGTCAAGGAATAAGGTTTTGCCGCTTGAGACCGCTGGGAACCGGAAACGCCCAGCCAGTATGATGGCGCATCGCCGGAACGGGCGCGGCAGCAGCGCGCCCCGGGCACTTCGCTTCCCCGCTCCCATGCGCTTGTTACTTTCCACCTTGCCCGGCACCCTGCTGCTGGCCGTGTCGTCCGCGGCGATTGCCGCTTCCGCCTGCCCGCGCCCGGCGCCGCCGGGCGCGCTGGCGCAGGCCATCGTCAGGACCGCGCTGGATGAATACACCCGGTTCAGCGGCCACCGCATCAATGCCGCCGGCGCCATCTGGAAAGCTGGCGCGGCGGAATCGGAGACCGAGGTCCTGCGCGACCCGGCCTCCGGCGCAGCCGACGCCGGCCAGCCCGGGCGTTACGCATGGCGCCGCGTGTGGGAGTACTGGCTGACGCTGGAGCGGCACGTGCCCGGCTCGGCCTGGGGGCGCAAGGTGCTGTCGGTGCCCGGGCTGCTGGAAAACCCGCTGGCCGGCGGCCGCGCCGACGAGACCCGGCTGCGCGACCTGGTCGAACGGATGGATGGCGGCGATGGCGACGACGCGCTGCGCCAGGCCGCGGTGCGCGCCGCGCTCAACGACTCCCCCTGGTCGGCGGCCTTCATCTCCTATGTGATGGACCAGGCCGGATTGAACCCGCAGCAGTTCCGCTACGCCTCCGCCCATTGGCAATACGTGCAAGGCGCGTTGCAGCAGGCGGAAGGCTATGCCTACCGCGCATGCGACCCGCGCACCACGGCGCCCGCCCCCGGCGACCTGCTGTGCTACTCGCGCGGCGCACCGCTGCTCAAGGACTTCAACGCATGGCGAGCGGCTGCGCTGCAACCCGGGTTTTCAGCGCCGGCGCATTGCGAAGTGGTTGTCGAGGTCGACACCGATGCGGAAAAGATCGAAACCGTGGGCGGCAACGTGGTGCAGTCCGTCGCACGGCGCAGGCTGCGGCTGAACCAGGAAGACCTGCTCTCGCTGAGCCATGACCCGGACCGGAACCGCATCAACAAGACCGGTGCCTGTGCCCGCGACAGCACCTGCGAGGACGACAATCTCAATTTGCAGTACTGGAGCGTCCTGTTGCAGTTGAAGGCGCAGTAATGCCAAACCCGGGTTATGAGGTGCCATCAGAATTCGTAGGGTGTAATAACCGCAAGGGCATTACACCACCCGTCGCTGACAGTCGGTACCTGTTTATCGGCTATGGTGTAATGCGCTATCGCTTATTACACCCTACGGGTCACGGCGATGAATCGGCGCCATCGATTACGCTCGGTACACCATGACTTGGGGTTGGTACAAGAGCGCGACCCGCGGCCGCGATCATGCGCGCCCTTGCGACAGCAGCGCCTGCAACTTGCCGAAGTCCACCGGTTTGGTCAGGTGCCGGTCGAATCCCGCGTCCTCCGCGAGCTGCTTGTCGCTTTCCTGCCCCCAGCCCGTGGCCGCAATCAGGAGCACGCCTCGGCCCCAGGGCATGCGCCGGACCTGCCGCGCAACCTCGTAGCCGTTCTGGCCTGGCAGGCCGATATCGAGCAGGATCACCTGCGGCAGGAAAGTCGCGGCGGTTTGGAGCGCTGCAGCGCCATCATGCACTGCCCGCGTTTCGTGGCCGATCAGTTCGAGGGCCATGGTCATGCTTGCCGCCGCGTCGACATTGTCGTCGACCACCAGGATACGGCGGCACCGCGTCGCGCCTTGTCCCGGACCGGGCGCGGCAAGTTGCAGCGGCGCGTCCAGTGACGGCAGCTGCACCGTGAACACGCTGCCCTTGCCTATCCCTTCGCTGGCGGCGCTGATCGTCCCGCCATGCAGCGCGACCAGGCCGCGCACCAGTGCAAGCCCTATCCCGAGGCCGCCCTGCGACCGTTCCAGGGCCGGTGAAAGCTGCGAGAACATGTCGAACACCGTCGTCAGCGCTTCTTTTGGAATGCCTATGCCGGTATCGCGCACCGAGACCTTCGCCACACTGCCCTGCTGCCAGGCCTTTACCGTTATCCGGCCGCCGCGCGGGGTGTACTTGATAGCATTGGTCAGCAGGTTGACGAATACCTGCGCCAGCCTGGTCGCGTCGGCATCGGCCGTGATGGCACCCGGCGGCAACGTGACATCCATCGTGTGCTCCGCGGCCCTGACCATGCCGCCGACGTCTTCCAGCGCCGAGCGCAGCACCGGGACGATGTCGATCGGCTGGCGCCGCAGCACCAGGCGGCCCTGGCTGATGCGCGAGGCTTCCATCAGGTCGTCCACCAGGTGGGTCATGTGCGTGAGCTGCCGGTCCAGCACGCCGAGCGCCCATTCTTGCCGGCGTACGTCCATCGACTTTTGCTTCATCGCTTCGACCACGTTGCGCATCGGCGCCAGCGGATTGCGCAGTTCATGGGCAAGCGTGGCGAGGAACTCGTCCTTGCGCCTGTCGGCCACGGACAGCTTGTGGTTCATCTCGTGCAGCGATGCCTCGGCGCCGAGTCGCGCTTCCAGTTCCGTCTCGGCCGCCTTGCGCGCGACGAGCAGTTCGCGTTCATAGGAACGGCGGTCCGTGGCGATGAAAAATGCATACGCATCCACCGTGGCTTCTGCATGCTGCGAGCGGACGATATTCATCAGCATCGGGAGACGGCTGCGGTCACGATGCACCAGGTCGACCTGCACCTCGGCGACGGAGCCCTGCACATGCAGCATGGGGCCGCAATGCGTCTGGTGAAAGACGCGGCCCCCCATCGTGAAGAATTCCTGCACGCGGCGCTGGCCTGCCAGCGACGCCGCGTCATGCCCCAGCCATCCGCAGAATGTGTTGTTGGCACGCAGGATGAGGCCGTTGGACGCAGTCACCACGAGGCCGCATGCGGCCTGCTCGAACAGGACCTCATCTGGCGGCGACGGCGTCCCGGACATGGCCTAGGCTAGTGAGTACGAGAGAAAATCGTGTATGGCCTGGTAGCTCGCGTTCGCCGCGCTCATGTGCGGGCAGTGGCCAACATTGTCGATGATGTGCAGCACGCTGCCCGGCATATTGCGGTGCATGTACTGGCCGACCGTGAGTGGCGCAATGATGTCTTCACTGCACTGGAGTATGAGCGCCGGCGTGGTCGACGCCTTCACGTCGGCCCGGTGGTCGGACAGGAAGGTCACCTCGGCGAAGTGGCGCGCGATTACCGGGTCATTACGGCAAAAGCTTTCCGTCAACTCCGCTGCCAGTTGCGGCTGGTCGGGCACGCCCATGATGGCCGGCGCCATATTGCTCGACCAGCCGAGGTAATTGCCATCCATCGTCGCGAGTATGTCCTCGATGTCTTCCCGGGTGAAGCCGCCGACATAATCGCCGTCGTTGATATAGCAGGGCGACGGCCCCACCATGACTTGCGCCGCGAACCTGTCCGGCGCTTTATTGCTTGCCAACAAGCCCACGATGGCGCTGACCGAGTGCCCGACGAAGACCACGGGACCGACCGAGAATTCGTCCATGATTTCCAGGATATCGTCCGCATAGCCATGCAGCGAACCGTACTTCGTGCGGTTGTACGCCTTCAGGTCGGAGCCGCCGCTGCCCACCGCGTCGAACGTGACGACCCTGAACTTCTCCTTGAAGGAAGGCGCCAGGTAGCGCCACATGCTCTGGTCGCAGCCGAAACCATGCGCAAACAGCATGGTGATGGGGCCGTCGCTATGGACCTGGACGTTATTGCGTTGTTGAACGGTCATGCTGGTTTTGCCTGGGGGCGGAAGTTGTCGGGGATATTACGGAAATACTGGCGCTGGCGTAACAGTGCAGCTTGGTACTGAATGGTAACAAAAATTTATGGGCATGACGGGAAGTTGCACGCTGGCACCACAGCGATGACGCTGCGACGCTGGTCCGGGGCGGCAGGAATGCGCAGGACCTTGTGATTGGCAAAGGAGGTCGTCCAGCCTTATATGGCCGGTGATCGGCTATGCGCACAGCAGCACTTGGACTACCGTGCGTTCGAAAACCTGACACGGCGCCTGCGCTCTACCTGGTTGCCATAGTTTTCGGAATTTGATGCGCTGCGCCTGTCCGTCCGCGCGAAGTAAGCCGTGGACCAGGCATTGGCCCACGCATTCGCCCGCATTTTTTCTGCGCTCGACGCGGCATTAAGGACCCGATCAATGGCAAGGCAGAACCGGTAGGCCGCATAAGTCGCCCGGCCTTGTGGCGTGCTGAATTTCATGCTGTTTATTATGTTCAGCCGAAAGCCAGGATCACGACTGTAATCGCCGGAAGGACCGATCCGATCAACAGCCGAGTTCGATGCGGTGCGCCTGTTTAATTCTTGGGGAAATGCCTCGATTGAAAATTTCGCAGCCGGTATCGGCCCGCCTGGCAGGCTAGCCAAGACCTTAACTGGCTTGGTTTTTCATCTGATTAAAGCAGAAGGGGGTTACAGGAAATCCTGTAACCCCTTTAATAAATTCTGGTGGGCCTCCCGTGAGTCGAACACGGCACCAACGGATTATGAGTCCGCAAGAAATGTCATTTATTTATGTTGATCTAGACGAGCGAAAATAAAAAATTCATTAAAATCAGTTGTTTAGAAATTTTCCAGCAAATTTCTGCGTTGATATAAATTGATTGGTATACTACAAAATGGGGTACACACAGGGTACACGATTGTCCGCTAGGAGCAAGAAGAATTGGCGAAAGTAAAATTTACGGCTGGTCGGGTGAGCGCTTTTGAATGCGAGTCTGGCAAGATTCCATCTTTCTTATGGGACTCTGTCGTGCCCGGTTTGGGCCTTAGGGCCTCGCCTGGCGGACGGAAATCATACATATTCCAAGGTAAGTTGAAAGGGCAAGTTATACGCATGACAATTGGCGACCCAGCGGTATGGGACATCACCGCCGCTCAAAAAGAAGCGGCACGATTGAGGGTCATAATCAATAACGGCCAAGACCCGCGACAATTGAAAGCGGATGGTTTGGCTGCCGAAAAAGCAGAACGCGAGGCGAGGACTGCCGCCGAGAATGCCGCAAAAGCCGCTGCTGCTGTTGCGCTTGTGCGTGACTCTATTACGCTTGCAGACGTATGGCCCGTGTACATCGCTGATAGAGCACACCAATGGGGCGAACGTCATGCCGCAGATCATGTGAAGATGATTAAATTAGGCGGCGAGCCAAGAAAGCGTAGTAGTCAAAAGGTTACGAAACCTGCGCCACTGGCATCGTTATGCGCTGTTCGCCTAGTTGACCTCTCTGCACAGCGCATTGAGGCGTGGGCGAAGACCGAAGCCATAACAAGGCCAACAAGTGCCCGCCTTGCATGGCGCATGCTCAAAGCCTTCTTGAACTGGTGCTCCGATCATCCTAAATATGGCGAAATTATTACAGCTAATCCGGCCCAAAGTAAGAAAACTCGCGAGAGCCTAGGAAAGCCAAACACAAAAAACGATGTCCTCCAAAGAGAACAGTTGTCCGCGTGGTTTGCGGCTGTCCGCAAACTTGGGAATCCCGTCACATCGGCATATTTACAGTGCCTACTTTTGTCTGGTGCACGCCGCGAAGAAATAGGTCGCATGAAATGGACCGATGTGGACTTTCAATGGAAAAGCTTGACTATTCGTGACAAGGTGGACGGGCTGCGTGTAGTGCCTTTGCCTCCTTATATGGAGCACTTAATTTTATCCCTCCCCCGACGCAATCAATGGGTGTTCTCAAGCATGACCGCTTCTGATGGGCGACTAGCAGACCCCACCAAACCGCATAACCAAGCTTGTGCGGTTGCTGGCCTTGATTTGTCGTTACATGGCCTACGCCGATCATTTGCTAGCTTATGCGAATGGACAGAAACCCCTAGTGGTATCGCCGCCCAAATTCAAGGACACAAGCCGCAAGGTGTACGCGAGAAAAATTATATTCGCCGCCCGCTCGACCTACTGCGCATGTGGCACATAAAAATAGAAGCATGGATACTAGAGCAGGCTGGACTCGACTTCTTGCCACTCGAGCCAAGGTTGACTTATGTAACATCCGCCAAGGTATAAATCCCTATCGACCCTATATCATTAATTCGACTGATGAAGAAGCGATATTGCCTTCAGTGTCTGGCCGGCGAGCAATCTTCAAAAACGGTCGAAGCGCTTAAGGAGCGTGAATGCAATACACACTAAGAAGGCATGTTGAACTGGGTGGGGATACCATACCGCTGCTAGCGGTAGCCGAAGGCATGGCTAGACATGCCGCCAGCGCGTTCGGAACAGGATCAATACATCATCCGACCTTAAAAAACACGCGCGAAATCTACAGTGCCTTACTAACGGACGCTGCTACCAGAGGATTACTAACGGTTTGCGACACTATTGGCCGCATTCTTCCCCCTGGAGAGGTGGAAGCAATGCACAAGAGTTTTACATCGAGCTCAGAATTCTTAGTGACGTTGTTCGTAAGATCTAAGCATTTGATTGATTGGGGAAGTGCCAATGGAGATGAATTTAACGTTGAAGAAGTGCCCGCAGAAGAAATTGTTTTCGACCTAAAGAACGACAAGAGCGAAATAGTTAAAAAAGGTTATTTCCGTGGATTTATTGGAATCGTGAGCGATGTTACACCGTTACCTGACTTAGATGACGACGCCATATCGGTACCAACCGTACCTCTTATAACGGCACAACCTATACCTGAGCCCCCTGTTCCTCCAATAGTTGCGCCTTCAATACCGCCTGTCCTTGCGCAACCAATTCTGCGCGCACAAGAACTAAAAATAATGGAATGGCTGGACAGCAATGGGTATAAGAATGGAAAACTGCCCAAGCGCGAAAATGGCAAGGGGACTGCCAAGACACTTGCAAGAAAAGCATTGCATGGCAAAGATGTATTTGAGAAACCTAGTACCTTCAACAAAGCATGGGAGCGGCTTCGCGCTGGAGGAGAGGTAAAAGAGATCGAGTAAGAAGATACCTTACACCACCCAAATATAGTCATGGTGTAGGGTTGAGGTGGAGCATGGTTCAAAAAATAAACTTCTTTCCATAGCGAAACGCGTTGCTTCGCATAACTTGGGAATTATTTATGAACACGGAACAGTTAGCCGCTGCACTCCATCTTAAAGCACAGTCAATCCGTAAACGTTTCTGTGAAACTGGCGCTTATTACTGCTTACGCCCGGTCAAACTGCCGAATGGTCGTTTGATGTGGCCTGCTGACTCGGTCGCACAACTGAGTGTGGGCAAAAAATGAAAAAGTCCAACCGCCTCCAAGCCAAACCGGACCTTTTCAAGATCGCTGAAAGTGCCTGCGATTCTACTACACCACTCAAGTTCTTAGGTACGGACAACCCACGACACCTTCGTGCCATACAAGCTTTATGGGTACGTCCCATGGGCCGGGAGCAGTTGGACCGATTAGCAGGCTGCAGCAATGGACCAGCCTTGATTGCTGAACTACGTAGCTTGGGACTGGGTAAAGTGGGCCTGCCTTGCACGATGATCGGTGATCGTGACCGGGATGGCTGTGCTATTCGCCGTGGTGTGTATTCCCTGTCCGAAGTTGGTCGCCGCGCTATCAATTATTGGTTAAGCAAACGCAATGGCGGTGTCAAGTGATGCCTATATGGGAGTCCAAATCAGAGGTGATGCCTAGCTTTGCATTGCTGACACCGGTACTGCTGCTTAATATAAAGAGGGGCACAAAGTGAGGCAAAATGTCATTTTTTGTCCATCGCTTGCCGAGGCATTTGCTCATGTTGCCATGCCTTACCCAGAACAAAAGGATATGCCGCCCGGCAAGTGGTCGCGCTTCTCAACCAATGGCACGCTAAATAATACTGACGGGTGGTGTAATCCCTACCCTGACGGTGCTGGGGCTCGCTTTGGATGCAAACGCAAGGGCGTTTCGTTCATCTGGCAACGTCGGGAAAGCAACGCGCCGTCGCTTACCAGCCAGCAGTACCACGACGCCCGCGAAAAAGCCAAGGTCACTAGGGAACAGGCAGACGCAAAGCTTGCCGCACAATACGCTGCAGCAGCCATTACCGCCGCTACCGTCTTAGGCAAAACTGTTCTAGTCGACACAGCAAATGGTTACGTGGTTCGGAAAGGAATTACTCCTTACCTCGCACGTCAAAATGCGGCCGGCGCCATTGTACTGCCCGTGCATGGTCCTGAGGGCGACTTGCAAACACTGCAGTTCATTTATCCGGAGGTAGGTCGAAAGAAAAAATTTATGTATCAGGGTAAAGCAGAAGGCGGCCGGTTATTCATTGGCAAGCCCAGCAATGGGCTGCCGCTTGTGTTAGTAGAAGGCTGGGCGAAAGGGTGCAGCGTGCATGAGGCCACCGGCGACACTGTCGTTATTGCCTTCTCTGCCCACAACATGGCTACAGTTGCTGCAGACCTTCGCCGTCAATTCTCTGCATCGGCTCTGTGTATAGCCGGGGACTTGGACGCGCACGGCACAGGCCGGGTCTTTGCCAATGCTGCTGCCGGTGCCGGTGCTCCTGCCAATGTCTTACTGCCAATATTCGCCGATGGCCGAGATAAAGGGGATTGGGATGACTTGCAACGCGCTGAAGGGTTGGAAGCAGTACGCCAGCAACTGCACAGTAAACCAGATGTGTCGCCACACGAGCTCATCCCATTTGCCGCACCAACCCTGCCGAAATGTGACGCCCGCGACGGTACGAGTGATACCCGTGCTTTAAGCGAGCTAGGTAATGCGCAGCGAATGTTGGACGCTCACGGCCACTGCCTTCAATATGTTCCAGACAAAAAATTGTGGATTGTGTGGAAAGCTGGCGCCTGGCAATGGGACAGTGGCGCTGGTGTGAGAGTGCTTGTTGCCGGACTGCCTACTGCCATTTATGCCGAGGGCGTCAAGCATATTAATGACGCCGAGCATTTCGCAAAATGGGCACGCAAGTCGCAAGAACAGCGGAGTATTGCTGCAACCGTTTCAATACTGTCTGACTTCCCGTCCATACGTCTGCCGCTGGCCCATATTGATTCCGATCATTTCACTGTCGGATTTGACCAAGCACGGCAAGTAGTTAACCTGTGCAACGGGGCGACTCGGGCAGCTACTGCTTCTGATTACATTACCAAGAGCCTGAGTCCTGCTGCTGTCGGCAATGCCTCTAAGGCGGTCCGCTGGGTACAGTTTCTCGAACAGGTATTCAATGGCGATGGCCAGCTCATCGAATGGTTACAACGCTTTACCGGGTATCTGCTTACTGGTTCGACGCAAGAGCAAATATTCTTGTTTTGCTTTGGCCACGGGGCAAACGGCAAGAGCGTCTTTATCGAAGTCCTCAAGCACATCATGGGCGACTACGGCCGTGCCATCGCGTCAGAGACGCTTAGCGAAGCAAAACGTCAAGCTGGCGGTGCAACGCCTGACCTTGCAGCTCTTATCGGTGCGCGACTAGTCCTATGCAGTGAGACCGAGGACAACACCGCGTTTGCTGAATCTCTGGTCAAGAACCTGGTGTCGGGTGACAGCATGGCTGTTCGTGAGCTTTACTCCGCCCCAGTTCAGTTCAAGCCGAATTTCAAGCTGGTGATGGCAGGGAACCATAAGCCTGTAGTTCGCGGCAACGATAACGGTATCTGGCGTCGGGTTCGGCTGGTCCCCTTTAACCGGACATTTTCGGATGATGACCGCGACCCTCATCTTCTTTCCGTACTCAAGGATGAGGCACCACACATCTTGGCTTGGATGATAGCCGGCTGTATCAATTGGCATTGCCGTGGACTGGCTGATACACCCGCCACAATACGGCTGGCGACTGAAGCCTATAAGGTCGATCAAGACCTTACTGGGCGGTGGCTCGAAGAGTGTACCGTGGCCAGCGCACATGACAAAGTGACATCGAGCGACTTATACGCTAACTATCAGACATGGAGCGTTGCCAACGGTTTAAAGCCGGCAAGCTCGACAGCACTTGGCCGGCGCTTGGATGAACGAGGTTACGGCGGTGGAAAGTCGGCTGGTGTACGTGTGCGGTTCGGTTTGTGCTTAACTGACTTTAGCCATACAAACGGGGGTATATATTCTCGTGTGAAGGGCGGCTAGTCTAAAAACGGACACCGCCAACCGCACATTCTTGGACAAGTTGGACAAGTTACAGGCGTTTTCATAAAGTCTCCCATTCAATTCACAGAGGTAGATTTTTGTAAAATATGGCCAAACATGTCCAACATGTCCAATTCGTTACATAGTCCAGTTGATTACTGGCGTGTTTAGATAAATTTAAGTCAAAATGAATCGCCGGCCATCAATTCAGGTAGAGAGCTCACCCGATAGGGCTAGGCGGTAGGAATAAGTTCGGTCGCCCTTCAGCGCAGACAAAGGCACGTTCGATTTCAGCTCATCTACCGTGTGTGACAATTTTCGTATCCCCGGCATCGATATTTATCGATGCAGCTCCAGGCAGCAGGGGCTCAACCAGCCAGTTCAAAGACCTAACGTTTACTGGTTAGTGACGTGTGGTTAGTGACGTGGTTAGTGCGAAAACAGCTCAAATGAAACTACATATTTATAGTAGCGTACAGGTGTACAGCTGTATACCTGCACGCAAACCGTGCAAGTCGATCATTGGAAAAACCGGCAGAAAAACATCTAAATTTATTGCAGGGCCATCATTATCTTTGTAATACCTCTACCAGCCCAGACCGAAGGTCGATTTTGCTGACCATATGGACGTTGAAAGAGTAGTTCTGATATAGCAACTATAATTTCGGCACTGAAAAAGATGGCGTCGCCCTTTAAATGTCTGGGTAGTCATACCATGAGGATCTGGTTTGAATAATAACGGCACCCATTAAGACGTCGACGATCCCTCTGTCTGTGGACTTCTGATTAGATCAGAGCAAACTTTGCATTCGGGTTGTCTTGGAATATCTATCCAGCCAAAAACTTCGTCCATAAAATTAAATTCCCCTCGGCGGTTTGTCATCGAAGGAGAGAACTGAGTATGATTTGCTGCGACCCGAACGGCTTCCATACTTGCAATTGACGCAGTAATGGCAGCGAGAGGAGCAACATTCCCAATGTTCCGATATGGACGCGGCAATTTCTTCACCTGCAAGTTATTTTTCGCCTGCAGTTTTCTTAGATGAATGAGACTGCATTCAAAACACGCCGTTTGCCCCGGAATTATTGTAATGCCAAGCAGTGACAAATGCAGATTATAGCCACCGGCAATAACCAGTGGAATCCCATGAGCAATACAGACCTGATTAACCCAACCCGCGGCGACATCAACACTGGGGTGATCCATGCAACTAATTAAGACCTGAGCGTTGCGGCTTTCGATCAGGGCCCCAACGTCCGATGGGGATGCAATCATTTCACGAAATTCTGTTACGACTGCCTCGCCTTTGATGCTTCGAATGCGTTGCGAAATCGCTAACGTTTTGAATGCACCAACATCGGTAGCGGAAAATAAAGATCGGTTCAGATTTGACGGGGCAACTCTATCCGGGTCAACAAGCAGAAATTTACGTCCGCCCATTCGCACGATACCATCTGCAACCCATGACCCGACCGCACCGCAACCCAGTATTACATATTGAGTGTCTCCAATTCGCTGCCATACTTGCTGCAAATCGAAGTCCGGGATGAAATCTTCCAACATGTGTAGGGTGCGCCGCCATGGAGATGACTCAACCCATTCGGCAATTGACATTCTTTCTACGGCGGACCAGTCAATCAATTTATTTGTCCATGCCAAGAGCTGTTCGCACGGTATCGACAGATTTTCGGCAATCTTTGCCAGAGATTGCTTTCCATCCATTTGCCGTAACGCTGCCACGAGCGATTCTATGACGCGAACCGATTTTCGCTTTCTCGTATTGGCGAAAAAGAACTCGATAACAGCATTTTCCCGCTCGACCCAAGACACGGAGGGGCGTAGGCGAACCTTCTGGTCAATCTCCGCATATTTTGCAATTGGAATCACGATTAACCTCGAAGGCATACGTAGAATAATCTGCGGCCAGAAATTCCGTTCGCTTGCCTTTATAGACAAGCTCTGGGTTAATGAAATATTTCAAAATTTGTAGCGCTGCGGCGGAGGCACTAATTGCACTTAGCGTAGACCACCCCCCTTGCCCTTTACTTCTATTTTTGACTGGATGTGCAACTGGCTTCCAATTGGCGAGACTGGCTCGAAAATAATTTGCATAGCAGTCGGCACATGGGGTTTTGCGCGGAACAATCATTTCGCCAAAACTTGCCAAGTGTGCATCGAAGCCTCCAGCAACGAATAGAGGAAGATTCCGGCGCACGGCATAGCGCGAGAGTTTGATGCTTGTGTAGCCGATATAGGGTTCATCCGCGGCATTTACGATAAGCCCAATGTCGCCTAAGATGTCGTCCAAATTCGTATCGATAGTCAAAGCGATTGGATAAGTTACCACCCCAATTTCAGGGGCAATTGCTCTTAGTCCATTTGCTATCATGTCGACCTTTGATTTCCCAATCCACCTCAAGTCAGCAAAACCGTGGCGCGCCGAGTCACTCTCTTCGATAAGATCAGGGTCAACGAGCACAAAATTTTCAAACCCCAGCATAGCTAATTGACGAGCGATCCACCCACCTACGCCGCCCACTCCAAAAATAGCGACTCTAGCGTTACGGATGCATCCTTGTATTTCAGCAACCTTAGAGGAATCGTCTACTGTATCCATCAAGAAATGGAGTTGGCGTTCCATGCGCTCCTGATATTGCTTTGGTAACCCGAGCTTTTCAAACCAGAGTTCGTCGACGATTATATTTTTTTTGTGTAAGTAGTATAGAAACTCTTTAATCGCGTTTTTAGATAAAACACTAGTTGGATATAGTTCATGAAACGTGCGTTCTATGTCAGCAACGGTTTTTCGGCCACGCATCCAAGTCAAGGACTCGATTAGATCGGGGTGGCATTTGACTCGTAGTCGCTTGCGTGTGGATAAATAGACAAATGTCAATTCATTTTCGTTCCCCACGTAAACATCAACGCCGTCTCGCAGGTATGGATACTCTGGAAGCTCCTTTAATTCCATTGGTGAGACACCTACCGGGTATTGTTCTATGTTAATCAATACTGAATCTCACCACCTTCAATACTGAGAAAATCTTCCCACGCTTCGGCAGAGGCGACAAAGTTCTGATCCGCTGAGCAAGTTCTCGTGCAGCAAGCAGAGCGGTCGCCTGAACAACCAGCTGTGTAGGCGTTTGGAAATTTACCGCCCTCTTCCTCTTTAATTTCGCTGAAGCCACGACTAATAAATTCTAAATCCGGAGACGAGTCCATGAACTTTCCTTTATGAAATATTTTGGTTCGGGCATGATTTTACACTCTCCGGCATCAAAGAATTGACGACATTCTGCGAAGAATGGCATAGATAAGTGCGCAAAAGTCACAAGATGGCCTTGCGTCAAGCATTTTGTCGGCCTATCAATCCATTGTTCAACGCAACCAACTTATTGAAAAATGCGCTTAGTTAGGTGCAAGATTTACGTTCCTAAACTTGCATAATCAGCAATTCGTCAAAAGCCAAAATTTTTCCCCACGGGCACTTTTCAGACACTTCCCTTGTATAGAAATTTAGCGCAAAATCCACGTTGCATGTAGGAAAAATAAAGTACACAAAGACAACTATGACCCTAAAGACTCACTGCACACCTCGCCAAAGCGTTTTTGACCGTAACCGACGAGACATCGTCCTTGACCTATCCGATTTTTTGGAAGGAAAAATCGACGGAGATAAGTTCTTCGAGGAAAATTTCACTACCAGTGGGATGAAGACACTATTCGAGAAAACTTTTGCTCGACTGGAAAATCGTGGGGATCAGGCAAGCACATTTTTATTGACGCAATCAATGGGCGGCGGCAAAACACACAACATGATCGCCCTGGGTTTGCTTGCCAAACATCCCGCGTTGCGTGAAAAGGTGCTTGGCAGGAATGGAGTCGGCTGCAAAGTGGGAGGTGTTCGGGTTATCGGCTTCCATGGTCGGCAAACCGATGCCCGGTTTGGTATTTGGGGCGAACTAGCCGACCAACTTGGTAAGAAGGATGTGTTCAAGGACTATTACCAACCGCTGCAGGCCCCCGGGCAGAGTGCTTGGATTAACCTCCTGAAAGGCGAACCAACGCTGATTTTCCTGGACGAACTCCCCCCCTATCTTGAAGCGGTACAGGCCAAGTCCATTGGTTCGACGACGCTATCCACTGTCACAGCAACGGCAATCGCCAATCTGCTGGTTGCTGTCAATAAGGCTGAGTTGTCAAACGTTTGCGTGGTCATCGCTGATCTAACGGCATCATGGCAAACTGGCGGCGCGTTACTCAACACTGCGCTGGACAATCTTAAGAACGAAACTAGCCGTTCGGCATTACGAATCGAGCCTGTTTCATCTCAGGGCGAAGAGCTGTATCACATCCTTCGCACCCGACTTTTTCAGACTTTGCCCGAGCAGTCAATGCGGACCAAGGTCGCAAATGACTATGCCGCTGCCGTCAAAGTGGCGCGGGAAATGGATGTCACTAATCACTCGCCGGATTCCTTCGCCGCCCAGTTAGCAGAGTCATATCCATTTCACTTCGGCCTACGTGATCTCTATGCTAGATTCAAAGAGAACCCCGGCTTCCAGCAGACGCGCGGTCTCATCCGACTCATGCGAATGGTCGTTTCTAATCTGTGGGAGACTGGAAAAGCTGACAAGCTGCAACTGATTCACCCATACGATCTTGACCTTAACAGCGACGAAATTGTCTCAGAAATTCGTTCGATCAATCCTTCACTCACTGAGGCAATCAGCCACGATATAGCGAACAATGGGCACTCGGTCGCCGAAGAAATCGATTCAAAGTATGGGGGCACCGATACGCAAGATGTTGCGAAACTGTTACTAGTTGCCAGCTTGGCGAGCGTTCCAGGCGCGACGCATGGTCTGCGCCAGAACGACATTATGGCGTTTCTATGTGCACCGGGGCGCGACATTTCCAAGATCAAGAAAGAGATTGTCGACTACCTGCCTACACAAGCATGGTACTTACACCAGAGCAACGACGGCAGGCTTTATTTCAAAGACATTCAAAACCTTGCCGCAAAGTTGCACTCCACCGCCCGACAATACAATCAGCAGACTTGCCTCAAAGAATTGCGTGCCTACTTAGAAGGATTATTTCAACCTAGCGTGCGTGATTGCTATCAGCGTATTGAAATGCTCGCCGCAATCGACGAAGTTCATCTGGATGCTGACAGATCGGCGCTATTGCTTATCCAACCTGGAAACGATATCGATCCTGCTACAAAACTGCCCAAGGAGTGGGTCAAGTTTCACGCAGACCAGGAATTTAAAAATCGTGCGTTGTATCTTACCGGCTCCCAAGAAACGCTCAGTCATGTTCTGGAACAATCGGCTCAACACAAAGCCATAAATAGTATTCTCGCGGAAATGGGCGCGACAGGCGTCACCACGAAGGACCCACAGCGACAGCAAGCCGATCAAAATCTCGATCAAATAACGCTGCGCCTTCGTTCCGCCATTCAGGAAACTTTCACTACACTTGTCTACCCGAGCATGGGGCACCTTCGAAGCACAGACTGCCGTATCCATTTTCAGGACAATCAATTCGACGGCGAAAAATTGATTCGTGACACGCTGACCAATGCTAAAAAATTTGAAACCGAAACGAGCAGTGACACCTTCCGACGCAAATGTGAGGAACGCTTGTTTCAGGGGCAGAAAATTGCGAAGTGGAGTGAGATTAAGCGTCGTGCGGCGATGAGCGATTCATGGCCACTGCATCGCCCGGACGCGCTCGACGCGCTCAAAACAAAGGCTATCAACGAGGGACATTGGCATGACCTCGGCGCATCAGTGGAAAAGGGACCGTTCCCTCCGCCAAAGACCGAAGTTCAAGTACGTTTGCTCTCACGAGATGACAAAACTGGTGAAGCGTTTCTCAAAATAACTCCAATTAACGGAGATATTGTCTATTACGAAATAGGCGATGCTGTGCCTACGACTGGATCGCTCAAAGTCAGTGACGCCGAAGGTGGATACAACAACTTTCGTACGCAGGAGCTAAAGCTCACGTTTCTTTGCATTGATTCGACAGACAAGCATGATTGTGGCGATTCCGTTTCCTGGAAGAACACACTGGCAGTCAAGTATCGCGTTTTTCAGCAGGACGACGATTGGCGTGTCGAACTACATCCTGTTCCACGTGGCCGTGTGCGCTATACGACGAATGGTACAGACCCGCTCGCTGCTGGCGGAGTTTATGACACCCCATTCACTCTCCCCACCGAATGCCGCTTCGTCTTGGCTGTGGCGGAAGAAGGAGACATTTATTCATCAGTAGAGAAGATTGACGTTCAAGAATACCGAACTAAGAAAGTCGCAGTTGATGGCAACAAGCATGCGATTTGGTCTCGTCCACATCAAAATCTTACTTCGGCACCTGCCTTCGCATTTCTTGATTTGCTCGAAAAACATCAAGGTCAAGCGAAAGAGGTAGTAGTCGACGTGACCGGAAATGAAACCGATGTAAGCCTATCTTTCATTGCAGGGGAAGTCGAGCTTTTGGCCGGCCCCTATCTTCGTGAAACCGTCGCAAAAATGCAGGAGATCATCGGTAGCAGTCAGGTCACCCTTAGCGTCAGTAGTATTCATTTCGAACGCGGACAGCAATTGCTTGACTGGATTGCTGCGATCCACGGCAGCTTGCAGCCAGGCGAGGTCAGCCAGTAATGTCGCAAGCAAAGCCTCCTCAAAATAAGAAACCGTCAGCGCTTGGTTTCGGTTTTCAGCCTGAGCTATCGGAACACTACTTCCTGCTAACATTGCCACGCAGCAAAAATGAATCTGCCGAAATAACATTGTCTGAGCACTTCGAATGGTTCGCTCCAAATGAAAATACTCCGATTCCCGTTCCACTCAATGCAACAAATGCGCACCTTCGCGTAATTCTCAAACGCGGCGTTTGGGACATGATCGCCGAAGATGTGAAAGCCGAGTTTAACCGGCGCCTTCGTGTCTACGGTCAGAAGACCGCCAAATGGCCACAATTAGGACAAGTCCCCATTGACCGTACTTTGGGCAAGGAGCTTTGTGTGCTGGCTTGGGCAGTAGAAGAATGTGATCCAGCATTGATTTCCATCGCGATCCGTAATTGGCTTGGGCTGGTTCCAGAGGAGCGTTGGTGGCTTTACACCATGACGAACGCGGCTACGGGCCATGCGCTTGCCGGGCGCGGTAAGGGCTGGCGTAAAGCGTTGCGGTACGCGCTTACGGAAAACCCTGTTTCAGAAGGCTTAATTCAGCGGCGATTGGCTGAATTCGAACTCGTGCCAAACGATAGCAAGACTTAAATGAATCAAACAACCATGACCGTAACAAGCTTCATAGAACAACAATTCCCAGTCGCACGTGTTTCGGCCGAATCCTACAAAGAACGTATGGCGGGCGCAGGTTCAAGTCAAACCCTCACCGGGGTAGGAAAGTGGTGGGGACGCAAGCCACTCGTACTGGTTCGTGCCTGCCTAATTGGTCTGCTAATGCCAGTGTCGAATGACCCGAAACGAGATCGTGAGATCTTTCTCAAAATTATGACCATGGATGATGCGGGTCTTTGGCAGCGGAAGGTCAAACCCATTGATCAAGAGAGATTGGAAACTTTACTCACTGAGAGGGAGATTCGTACTTGGCTTCGTGATGAAAATCATGA
Source organism: uncultured Noviherbaspirillum sp. (assembly GCA_963522035.1). Classification (GTDB taxonomy): domain Bacteria; phylum Pseudomonadota; class Gammaproteobacteria; order Burkholderiales; family Burkholderiaceae_D; genus Noviherbaspirillum_A. The sequence goes on from CAUQYP010000008.1 coordinate 35,857, forward strand.
TCCTAAACCACGCTGGGGAACTGGGCTGAGCGCTGAGGAAAGGGATCTTGTCCAGCGTATAGCGTTCGACCGCCTTGCTTATGATGAAAAGCTTGATTATTGCCTACGTCCAGAACAAATTGATGGCCCTTTACCAGCAACTTGGGTGGAAATAAATGCTCACTTGGGAACGTCGGCAAAGACCTTACCAGAACTTGTGAACCAGCTAGGCGTGCAGCGTTTTGGCCATACTGCCCGTGTGGGCGATCCGGTATGTGGCGGTGGCTCTATTCCGTTCGAGGCAGCACGAATTGGTTGCACAGCCTACGCTTCAGACTTGAATCCCGTAGCGGCACTGCTTACTTGGGGTGCACTCAATCTTGTCGGTGGCGACGCTAAGGCTCGCGCCGAGGTGCGGGGTATCCAACAGGCCGCCTATACCGCAACTAAAAACGAAATTAGTAAGTATTCGCTAGAGACCAACGATAAGGGCTGGCAGCACGAGCAGCTTTATTATGTCGTGGAGGCCAAGTCTCCGGCCACCGGCCTGTGGGTTCCACTGACTGGCTCTTGGGTAATCTCGGAAAAATACAGAGTATGCGCGATAATCAAGAAAAATCTTTCGAAGAACAATTACGATATTGAAATCGTTTCTGGCGCCAGCACAGAAATGATGCTCCAAGCCAAGAAAGCCACCTTACAAGGTGGACGCCTAATCTGTCCGGAAACCAGCAACAGCTACGCGATTTCGGACCTGCGAGACGACCGGAGAGTGAATCGAGAAACCGTTTATGGACTGCGCCTTTGGGAGAACACTGACCTTGTCCCACGGCCGGGCGATGTATTTCAGGAGCGGCTTTATTGCATACGCTGGGCGGCTCCTGATGGTGGCCGCATCTACGCTGCGCCCGACGAAGAAGACTTAGCACGCGAGAGGAAAGCATTAAAACTCGTGACTGCTAATTTTTTCGATTGGCAGGCAAAAGGCTACTTGCCTAGCAAGCTAATCCCAAGCGGCTACAACACTGATCAACCTATTCGTGAACGCGGCTGGACTTACTGGCACCATCTGTTTACCCCGCGTCAATTGTTCATGCTGGGCACATTCATCAAAAATGCGGTCGAGCCGGATCCCGAGGACCCATTGAGAGTAGGTGCGGCAGCAGTTGGCGTAGGGGCGGCAGTGGATAATTTATCCCGATTGTGTGGAATCAACGCTCATGCATCAAAAGGTCCAGGGTCGACTCGAAATGTATTTTTCAATCAAGCACTGAATACGCAAACCCTTTACGGCAGCCGGCCGTTAGAGGGAATTAAAAACTTCTTATGTGCAGATCTGACCGAAGCCTCCCTTGCCAATCCAAATGCCACGGCAAAGCTGATTGACGCCCGTGAGGTTACCGCAGAGTCAGACATTTGGTTCACTGACCCACCCTATGCGGACGCCATCAATTACCACGAGTTAACCAACTTTTTTCTAGCATGGTACGAGGGTCTTTTGCCGACTGCATTCAAGGACTGGCGCTTCCAAGATGTAGCCGCATTGTCGGTACAAGGAGCGGGTGACGATTTCAAACGTTCAATGGTGGACATTTACTCACGATTGGCGCGCCAAATGCCCGACAGCGGCATGCAGCTTGTGCAGTTTACACACCAGAACCCCGCGGTGTGGGGTGATCTCGGGATGATACTTTGGGCCAGCGGCCTCAAAGTAACCGCTGCTTGGACGATCAGTACCGAGACAGCCACTGGCGGTACAAAGAAGGGGAACTACGTCCAAGGCACCGTTAATCTAGTGCTTCGTAAACGCACTGACCAGCGTTCGGCCTGGCTCGACGAAATTTATCCGCTAATCGAAGACGAGGTCAAACAGCAACTCGATAGCATGACGGCGCTCGACGATGAATCGGAGCCCAACTTCAGCGACACTGATTACCAGCTCGCTGCTTACGCAGCCGCTTTGCGCGTGTTGACTCAGTTTTCCGATATTGAAGGCATGGACATTCGTCATGAGCTATTCCGGGAACGCGCACGCAATGAAAAATCGGAGTTTGAAAAGGTCATCGACCGTGCCGTCGAAATTGCTGCTAATCACTTAATCCCACGTGGTTTCGATGAATTTCACTGGAAAAGTCTTTTCGCGGCCGAACGGCTTTATCTCAAGGGGCTTGAGCTTGAACGCCATCGCGAGGCCCGCTCTGGCGCCTATCAGGAATTGGCCAAAGGCTTTGGTGTGCGCGAGTACACAAATCTTTATCAACGTTCCGAGGCTAATGCTGTGCGTTTCAAAACAGCCAGCGAGTTTCATCGTCAGCAATTAGACGGAGAAGGTTTCGCTGGCAGTTTGACCCGCCATGTATTGTTCGCCATTCATGAAACTGTTCGCGAGGAAAATGCGCGCTCCGGTCTCGACTATCTCAAGACCGATGGTGCCATAGACTACTGGGGCAAGCGGAAGGCGATCTTGGCTCTACTCGCGTATCTAAAGCCACTTGCACACGTCAGCCACATGCCTCATTGGACCGATGATGCTGATGCTGCGGAGCGTCTCGCGGGAGCAGTCGAGAATGATCACTGATCGACCGCTAATTTTCCAATGACGATCAACCGCCATTCGTCCCGCCGGGAAAAGCTCGACGCCTCATTGTTACACGCTCGACTGGCAGGGGCCATCACCTATGATCGCATTGCCGGCTATTTCCGTTCTTCCCTTTTGGAGGTGGCCGGAGAGGCCATCGAAAACGTGGCTGGGAAGGTGCGTGTGGTATGCAATTCCGATCTGGAACCTGCTGACGTGGAAACTGCCAAAGCGGCTCAGCAAGCAATGCGGCAGTCCTGGTGTGCCTCAACCCCCGAGGAACATGCCGCTAATGATGCGGGACGCGAACGATTCGGCCGGCTATTTGATTTGCTGTCCTCCTGCAAGATAGAAGTGCGTGTACTGCCTGACGCAGCTTTTGGTCTCGTGCACGGAAAAGCAGGCGTCATCCGCTATGCTGATAACCGGGCAACCAGTTTTCTTGGAAGTGTCAATGAAAGCTTATCGGCCTGGCGACTCAACTATGAGTTGATGTGGGAAGACGATAGCGCTGAGGCGGTTGACTGGGTCCAGACCGAATTTGATGCTCTATGGAGCCACCCTCTGGCCATTCCATTGGCCGACTTCGTTGTGCAGGACATCAAGCGTCTGGCAAATCGGCAGGAAATTGCACTGGACGATTGGCAACGCGACGCTCAGGCCAGTCCTGCGTCGGTAGCAGTAGAATCACCAGTCTACCGACAAGAGTTTGGCCTGTGGGAGCATCAAAAGTATTTTGTGAAGTTAGCGTTCGATGCTCATCGGCGTGGCTCGGCGCGTTTTGTACTCGCTGACCAAGTGGGATTAGGAAAGACAGTCCAATTGGCGCTGGCGGCCTTGTTGATGGCGCTTACAGGAAAAAAACCAGTGCTGATACTAGTGCCTAAACCATTGATGCTGCAATGGCAGGACGAACTACGCGACTTGCTGGGAATGCCTAGTGCGGTTTGGCTGGGAAACGGCTGGCGGGACGAACAGGGTATAGAGCATCCTGTAATCGGACCAGAGGGAGTGCGACGCTGCCCACGGCGCTTCGGCATTATTTCTCAAGGTTTGGTAGTGGCGGGCAACGAGATTGTGTCGCACTTGTTGGGTATGAGTTTTGAGTGTGTGATCTGCGACGAGTCCCACAGGGCACGACGCAAAAAGGTCGACCCCAATGATTTGACACCGCGTCCGGAATACAACAAGTTGGCGGCCTTCTTGGCCCAAATCAGCCAACGTACCAAGAGTATGCTGCTGGCCACTGCTACGCCTGTGCAGCTACACCCCATCGAAGCATGGGATTTGTTGGCTATCCTTGCTGCTGGAAACGAGGCTGTGCTGGGCAACGATTGGAGCGAGTGGCGTAAGCCAGAAAATTGTCTACCAATAGTAATGGGAGACAAGAAACTTTCCGGCGACGTGTTCGAAACATGGCCTTGGGTACGCAATCCATTGCCACCGCGCATTGAAGGAGCAAATTTTCGCTTACTGCGACAGCGACTTAATCTGGACGACGGTACCCACGTCGCTCCAGGTGACCTGATCAGTAAAATGAACAGCCCTACCCGCACTCTCCTCGGTCAGGTCGCTTATGATTTTGGTCGCGAACATAATCCGTTTATACGTCACATCGTTCGCCGTACCCGTAGGTATCTTGAAGATACAATCGACCCTGCAACCGGTGAGCCTTATCTGAAGCCGGTACGTGTACGTTTGTTTGGTGAAGGTGAGAACGAGGCCGTGCCCCTGCCGCCCTATTTGCAAGATGCTTACAATGCGGCCCAGGAATTTTGTCGGCTACTTAGTCTGCGTGTAAAAGGCGCAGGCTTCCTCAAGACCCTGTTACTTCGGCGCATGGGTAGTTCAATCTACGCCGGGCGCCGTACAACAGAGAAGATGCTTGCCACGTGGGGTACTGGTGTTACGTCTATCGATCGTCGCGCCGGAACCGTCGATGAGTCCATTGATACCGAGGACGACGATAGCGAACCTCGCAATTCTGTGGCCGAATCCGAGATGAAAAATTTGACTTCGGAAGAAAGGGCCGAATTGGCAAGGTGCCTAAAAGCCCTTGAAGTCAGTCAGGACCGCGACCCAAAATTTCAACAGGTGTTGAACTATCTCGTTAACGAAAATTGGTTAGCGCAAGGCTGCATCATTTTCAGTCAGTATTTCGACAGCGCTTGGTGGCTAGCCGAATTGTTATCCCGAGAGCATTTCCCAACGGAACCGATTGGTCTTTACGCTGGCGGCGCTAATTCAGGCATTTTGATCAGTGGACACTTCAAGTCCTGTGCGCGCGACGACATTAAGGCCAAGGTTAAGCATGGCGAGATCCGGCTGCTTATTGGCACCGAAGCCGCATCTGAAGGTCTCAACTTGCAACGTCTTGGCACACTCATTAACCTAGACTTACCATGGAACCCAACCCGGCTAGAACAGCGCAAAGGTCGCATTCAGCGGATTGGCCAGATTCGAGATGAGATCTTCGTTTGTAACTTGCGCTATCGTGGATCGGTTGAAGATCGGGTTCATCAACTTCTCGCGAGTCGTCTGGAATATATTTTCGACTTGTTTGGACAGATTCCAGACGTTCTAGAATCACTATGGATCGATGTGGCACAAGGTCAAATTGACGACGCCAAGCGCCTTATTGATGGGATTCAGCAGACGCACCCTTTTGATGATCGCTACGCAAAGGTTGGGAATCTTGATTGGGAAAGTTGCGCAAGGATCTTATCGGCAGCCGAAATGGAACGAGCATTGGGGACAGGGTGGTAAGCCCTTGCCAGCAGCCTAAATTCCAGGCTTCGTACAATCTATAATTGGCACACACCATTACAGTTATTGACCGCTAAAATAGTAAATTACCATAAACCCGATACGTCAATTCATTAACAACTGTCACACTTCAGCAGGAAAACAGCTTTCACTTGTAACTCAGTCATCAAAAAAATTAATGCTTAAATGGGTCGGTTATAATCCCTAGAATAGGAAACGCGTAGCTTTAAATAATTGCGTAACCAGAATGGCGCAACACAAATAATTGGAAGAGTAAAAAATAATATGTACATCATTGCGCCTGCCACCATGTACATTTGACCTACGCAAACTAGCAAGAGAATATTAAAAATGAAAATTTTCCAGTAAAGCCAAGATGTTGGCAAACATTTTCGTATTAACATGTACTCCTGCATTACAGTCCAGTCATCAAGAATGTAGATTAACCCCCATGAAGCAATAGCTGCTGGGACACCTGATTTTCCAGCAATCAAAGTATACCAAAGTGCGGCAGCGACAATTCCGTAGAAGAGATATTGTGTCTCTGCCACGATCACATGGTCTTTGTTCTCGTCTTTTAGCTCCCAAGGTGAGCTGCCCTCTGCGCCAAAGATTCTTTTGAGTCTTTGAGTTTCAAGCCGAATTACATGATATGCAATAAAAAAACTTGCCAGTCGTAATGCTAAAGCGCCTGAAGCAAGCTCCGTCTTAAAAAACATCACATCCAGTTCAAAATTAGACGCACGGTCCCACAATCCGACTAAACTCAAAATAGCCGGACCAAGACTTGTGATGATTAGAAATGGCAAAACAGCCGCGTAAATAATCGGCAATGCAGATTTACCAAAATTCTTGTATCGCCTATCCGACCCTAGTTTTACAATAGAAAGCACTAACACAGTGGCGAAAAGTGCCAAAAGTAAGGGAAGCATAGCGGTTTGTGCAATGCCTGCCTCAAAGGAATATACCAATACAGGGTTAGAAGGTACCATTTAAATATTTTGTGTCGTTTGAAAGTACCAAAAATAGAACAATCGTTGAATGGCAAATTTCGTATTGGCACGTAACCAGGAACTGCTATCTTCAGCTAAATTAGCCTTTTTGTTTAATTCTTAAAAATCTTGCGTTATAAGTAAAAGCTATTATTTAACCACACCGTTCTTTCGTCTCTCCCAGTCTGGCTAATCCTGAAAAAGGAGGGATTTCGTCTAGGAGTCTGCGCGGCAGAAGGTTTGACCCCGTTTTCTCGGCATTTTCCGGGGTCGTTCACCCTCCCCCTGCTCGGGTCGAAAAAATCGCTTGTGGCGCGTTCTGATTGGTCGAAAAATTTCGCGTCTATTTTAATTTCTTCTGCCACGTAGACTTCTAGAGATCTCGTCCACGAACTCCAATATCTACACGCGGCTGGTCTTCGGCGGGATTCTAGAAATTATATATAACTAAAATTGGGGTACACAGTGGGTACACGTCGTAGTAAAAAACGTGAAAACCACTTAGCCAGCTTTATTTCTCTGTACTAAGTGGTTGATTATATTGGTGGGCCTCCCGTGAGTCGAACACGGCACCAACGGATTATGAGTCCGCTGCTCTAACCAGGCATGAGCTAGAGGCCCTACTTGCTGCTTTACGGCTCTAACGGTCGACTATCCCGCCAAAACCAACTGGCCCTGAACCCAGGGCCGGGCAGCATTGTACAACGAAAACTCCAGCACTTTGAACCCTAGCTGCTGCCCTCAAGGAAACTCTTCAGCTTGTCCGAGCGCGACGGGTGCCGCAGTTTGCGCAGCGCCTTCGCCTCTATCTGGCGGATGCGCTCGCGGGTGACGTCGAACTGCTTGCCAACTTCCTCCAGCGTATGGTCGGTCGACATCTCGATGCCGAAACGCATGCGCAGCACCTTGGCTTCGCGCGGGGTCAGCGAGTCCAGCACGTCCTTCACCACGCCGCGCATCGATGCATGCAGCGCGGCGTCGGCCGGCGCCAGCGTGTTGTTGTCCTCGATGAAGTCGCCCAGGTGCGAGTCGTCGTCGTCGCCGATCGGCGTTTCCATCGAGATCGGCTCCTTGGCGATCTTCATGATCTTGCGGATCTTGTCTTCCGGCATTTCCATCTTCAGCGCCAGCGTCGCCGGGTCCGGCTCGGCGCCGGTTTCCTGCAATATCTGGCGCGAGATGCGGTTCATCTTGTTGATGGTCTCGATCATGTGCACCGGGATGCGGATGGTGCGCGCCTGGTCGGCGATCGAGCGGGTGATCGCCTGCCGGATCCACCAGGTCGCATAGGTCGAAAACTTGTAACCGCGGCGGTACTCGAACTTGTCCACGGCTTTCATCAGGCCGATGTTGCCTTCCTGGATCAGGTCCAGGAACTGCAGGCCGCGGTTCGTGTATTTCTTGGCGATCGAAATCACCAGCCGCAGGTTGGCCTCGGTCATTTCGCGCTTGGCCTTGCGCGCCTTCATCTCGCCGGCGGCCATCTTCTTGTTGATGTTGCGCAGGTCAGGCAGCGGCAGCACCACGCGCGCCTGCAGGTCGATCAGCTTCTGCTGCAGTTCCTTGATGGTCGGGACGTTACGGCCCAGGATCACGCTGTAAGCATGGTTGCCGCTGACTTCGCCGTCGATCCAGTCGAGGTTGGTTTCGTTGCCCGGGAATACCTTGATGAAGTGGTTGCGCGGCATGCCGCACTTGTTAACAGCCACGTCGAGTATCTGCTTCTCGATGTGGCGCACTTCGTCGACTTGGCCGCGCAGCGTGTCGCACAGCTTTTCCACGACCTTCGCCGTGAAGCGTATGCCCAGCAACTCGTTCGAAATGGTTTCCTGCGCCTTGACGTAGGGCCTGGAGTTATAGCCTTCCTTCTCGAACGCCTTGCGCATGTTGTCGAACTGCTCGGCGATGACGGCGAACTTTCCCAATGCGTCGCGCTTGAGCTGCTCCAGCTGTTCGGCGGAAAAGCCGGCGGCGGCGCCGGCCGAGGCATTGGTTTCTTCCTCTTCCTCACTTTCCTCCTCGTCGTCGGCCTCTTCATCGTCTTCTTCGGCCTCCGCCGCAGGCGGCGGCGTGGGGATGATGTCCGACTGGTTCTGGTCGACCAGTCCGTCGACCATCTCGTCGATCTTGGTTTCGTCCTTGCCGATGCGGTCCGCGGCTGCCAGGATCTCGGCAATCGTGGTCGGGCAGGCGGAAATCGCCTGGATCATGTCCTTCAGGCCGTCCTCGATGCGCTTGGCAATCTCGATCTCGCCTTCGCGGGTCAACAGCTCGACCGAACCCATTTCACGCATGTACATGCGCACCGGGTCGGTCGTGCGGCCGAAGTCGGAGTCGACCGTCGACAAGGCCGCTTCGGCGGCGGCTTCGGCGTCGTCATCGCTGGCAGCCGACGCGACGCTGTCCGACAGCAGCAGCTGCTCGGCGTCCGGCGCATGCTCATACACCGCAATGCCCATGTCGTTGAAGGTGCCGATGATGCCTTCGATGGCTTCCGGGTCGACGATGTTCTCGGGCAGGTGGTCGTTGATTTCCGAATACGTCAGGAAACCGCGTTCCTTGCCGAGCTTGATCAGGGTCTTGAGCTTTTGCCGGCGGCGCTCGAGCTCTTCCTCGCTGGCCTCGGTGTCGGACGAGAACGCGTCCTTGAGCAGCGCTTTTTCCTTGGCCTTGCGGTCCTTGGCCTTGGCCTTGTCGACGGCCTTCATTTCGGCGCGCTCCACCGCGTTCAGCGCGGCGACCTCGTCGTTCTCCGGCTGGAATTCCTTCGGTTTGCGGCCGCGGCGGCCAGGCACCTTGACCGAGGGCAGCACATAGCCCGAGGTGTCGATGGCCGCCAGCGCAGCCGCGTCGGTGGTCTGGCTGACACTGCCCACGGCGGGCGCTTCAGCCTTGGTCTCCGCCTGTTGCGGCGCCTGCTTTGCCGCCTGGCCGGCAATTCTGGATTCGGTTTTCTTGGTCGTCACGGGAGCTTTCAATTGCGCAGAAGCCGGCTCTACGGCCGCTTTGGGTGAGGATTTGTCCACCGTCCCGCCCGCCTTCACAGGCTTGGGCGCGCTGACCGCAACCGTTGCGGGCGCTGGCGTGGATGCTCGTTTCGTTGAAGATGTCTTGCCGCCCGATGGGGCCGCTGGCGCACGAGAAACCGCTTTCGACGGGGAAGCGCCGGCCTTGCCTGCCGGTCCAGCCGGCAATATCTGGCCCTCATGCGCCGGGGCCGTCTGGTTTTTCACGGGTTTCTTCATTGCGTTCGCCATGGAATCAACTACCAAAGTTTGCGGATATTGCCCGCCATCGGATTGATTGCGTAGCTGGTGTCGTCAGCGCCACGCTCTCCTGAACTGTTAAAAACCTGTACTCGCCTAACCCCCCAAGCCGCTGAATCGAAAGTGTTATGGAAATGTCATAGCATACTATCAGTCAAGCAACATTAGCTAGTCATCGCGCGCCCGCTTCGGTCACTGCCTGCTGCTTGAGCTGCTCTCTTTCCGCCATCAACTCGCGGTAACGCGCATGCGATTCCGGCGTCATCGCTCCCGACGCCAGCCTTTCCATTTCGGTGCCCAGCAGTTTCAGCCTGGCCTGGCGTACCGCCCCTGCCAGTTCCACTCTTGCACTATCCACATCATATTCGGTGTCGGCGGCGATTGCGCCGATCAATGCGTCGAACTCGGGCCCGGCAGCTCGAAGGCGCTCGGCCAGCATGGCAAACGTCGCCAGGTCGCCCATCGCGCGCGCCTCGGCGATCAGTTGCGACAGCAACGCGCCGCCGTCCGGCGAGTCCTGGGCCAACGCCTCCAGCGAGGCTTCGTCTATGCCGGCCGCCAGGGCTGGTTGTGCAATCAGCAGGCGAATCACCTTTTTTTCCAGGCCCTCCGGCGCGGAACGGCTGCCGGCACGCGGCGGCGCGGCACGTTTCGGCGCAACGGCTACCGGACTACTTAATTCGAACAAGGTTTCGATCTCGGCCGGCGTCGACTGCGTTGCATTGGCCAGGCTGCGAACCAGTTGCAGGCGCAATGAGGACGGCGCCATCGCCTGCAGCATCGGCTTGGCATTGAACTGCGCCCGCGCCCGACCTTCCGCCGTATGCAATTCACCGTCCGCCGTGACTTCGTTGAGCAGGAACTGGGACAGCGGCATTGCGTCGCGCACCAGCGCCTCGAATGCTTCGGCCCCGTGCTCTCGCACATAGCTGTCCGGATCATGCTTGTCCGGCAAAAACAAAAACTTCATGATCTTGCTGTCGCCCGCATGCGTGAGGCAAGCATCGAGCGCGCGCCGCGCGGCCCGGCGGCCTGCCGCATCGCCGTCGAAGCTGAACACGACCTGGTCGGTCTGGCGCATCAGTTTCTGCACATGGACCGGGGTGCAGGCGGTGCCCAGGGTTGCCACTGCCTGCGGGAAACCAAGCTGCGCCAACGCCACGACGTCCATATACCCCTCGGTGACCAGCACATATCCGGCTTCCCGGATTGCCTGCCTCGCTTCAAACAAACCGTATAACTCGCTGCCCTTCTGAAATAAGGGCGTCTCGGGCGAATTCAAGTATTTGGGCTCGCCGCTGTCCATGACGCGGCCGCCGAATGCGATCACCTGGCCCTTGGTATTTCGTATCGGGAACATGATGCGATCCCGGAACCGGTCGTAGCGCTTGTGTGGGCCACCGCCCTCTTCCGCCGCCCTGTCGATGACAAGGCCGGACTCGACCAGCGCATGGTCGGCATAGTCGGGAAAGACCGTGCGCAGGCTGTCCCAGCCGGCAGGCGCATAGCCCATGGCGAAGCGGGCGGCGATCTCGCCGGTCAATCCGCGTTTTTGCAGATAGGCAATGGCTTGCGGCGCTGTTTTGAGTTGCTGGCGATAAAAGTCGGCAGCGCGGGTATTTGCATCCGACAGGGCCAGGCTTTTTGCCTGCGCCTCGGCGCGCTTGGCGGGTGGCAGCCGGTCATCGTTTTCCGGCACCACCATGCCGACGTTCTGCGCCAGGTCCTTGATCGCATCGACATAGCCGAGGCCGGAATATTCCATCAGGAAGCCGATCGACGTGCCATGCGCGCCGCAACCGAAGCAGTGATAGAACTGCTTGGTCGGGCTGACCGTGAAACTGGGCGACTTTTCGTTATGGAACGGGCACAGGCCCATGTAGTTGGCGCCGCCCTTCTTCAATTGCACGTAGCGGCCCACCACGTCGACGATATCGACGCGGGCAAGCAGGTCCTGGATGAAGGATTGCGGGATCACGGCGGCGCGCTGTCGGGACGGCGGCCTGGATCAGCCCTTGGCGAGGGCCGACTTCACCAGCGCGGACACCCTGGTCATGTCGGCGCGGCCGGCCAGCTTCGGCTTGAGCACGGCCATGACACGGCCCATGTCCTGCGCTCCGGCAGCGCCGATGGAGGCCACGGCGGCTGCGACTTCGGCGCTTACCTCGTCCTCGGACAAGGCAGCCGGCATGTAGTCGGCCAGCACGGCAAGTTCGCTTTTTTCGGCGTCTGCGAGATCCTGGCGGCCGCCAGCCTCGAACTGGCTGATCGAGTCGCGGCGCTGCTTGATCATCTTGTCGATGATGGCCTGCACCTGCGCGTCGTCGAGCTCGATGCGCTCGTCGACCTCTTTTTGCTTGATGGCGGCGGTCAGCAGGCGGATGGCGCCCAGGCGCTGGGCGTCGCGCGCGCGCATTGCCGTCTTCATGTCCTCGGTGATCTTGTCCTTCAGGCTCATGACACTCCTTTCAGCGACCCGCAGCGCGGATCAAAACGGATCATTAAATGCCAAAACCCGCTGCGGAGCTTCCGGAGCGGGTTGCCACCTCGACCGCAACAAGTGCGGCGGGTAATCAGTACAGTTTTTTCGGCAACTGCTGGCTGCGTATGCGCTTGTAGTGGCGCTTGACTGCGGCAGCAAGCTTGCGCTTGCGCTCGGCGGTCGGCTTCTCGTAAAACTCGCGCGCCCGCAGTTCGGTCAACAAGCCGGTTTTTTCAATGGTGCGCTTGAAGCGACGCATAGCGACTTCGAACGGCTCGTTTTCTTTAAGGCGAATAGTGGTCATGTACAAAAACCAGAGGTTTGAATTGGAAGACGGCGAGTATAACAGCCCTTTTTTTCAAAAGGAAGGCACTTTGATGAATTAAATTGCGCGCGCTAAATCGCCTTCCCCGCAGCCACGCCGGACGCCCAGGCCCACTGGAAGTTGTAGCCGCCGAGCCAGCCGGTGACATCCACCGCCTCGCCGATGAAGTACAGGCCGGGCACCTTGTTGGCCATCATGCTCTGCTGCGACAGCGCGCGGGTGTCGACGCCGCCGCGGGTCACCTCGGCCTTGCGATAGCCCTCGGAGCCATCCGGGGCAATGGTCCAGCGGTTCAGGGTGTCGCCGAGGCGGCGCAACTGCTTGTCCTGCATGTCGGCGGGTCGGGCCGCCGGATCGAAACCGTTGGCACTCAACAAGCCTTCGGCCAGGCGCGCCGGCAGCCACTGTGAAACATGGTTGCCAAGATTCTTGCGGATCGCACCCTTGTCCTTGAGTAATTCTTCCGCCACGTCGATTTCCGGCAGCAGATCGACGGTCAATGCCCCGCCCTGCTGCCAGAAACTGGAAATCTGCAGCACGGCCGGGCCGGACAGGCCGCGGTGGGTGAACAGCAGGTCTTCGCGGAAATGCATCCTGGCTTTCTTCGCGCCGGTCTCGATCTCGACCGGCAGCGCAATGCCGGCCAGCGGCACGAAAGGTTGCCAGCCGGCTGCATCGAAGGTCAAGGGCACCAGCGCAGGCTGCGGTTCGATCACCGGGATGTCGAACTGGCGCGCAATGCGGAATGCCAGGTCGGTCGCGCCTATCTTCGGGATGGAAAGGCCGCCGCTGGCGACGACGACGTTGTCCGCCGTCAGCTCGCCGCCATCGGTACCGATGGCAAACTTCTCGCCCTCCTTCTGCAGCGACTGCACCTTTGCCGGCATGCGCCAGGCAACGCCGCCGGCATCGCACTCGGCGCGCAGCATCGCAATGATGTCCTCGGCCGAACGGTCGCAGAACAGCTGGCCCTTGTGCTTCTCGTGCCACGGGATATTGTGGCGTTTCATCAGCGCCAGGAAGTCCTGCGGCGTGTAGCGCGACAGGGCGCTGCGGCAGAAATGCGGATTGCTGGACAGGAAATTCTGCGGGCCGGCGTCGATGTTGGTGAAGTTGCAGCGGCCGCCGCCGGAGATGCGGATTTTCTCGGCCAGTTTCGTTGCATGGTCGACCAGCACCACGCGCTTGCCGCGCTGGCCGGCGACGGCGGCGCACATCATGCCGGCGGCGCCGGCGCCGATCACCGCGACATCAAAATGGTTGGACATGACAGGGAATCAAAAAAACGAAGCCGCGATTGTAGCGGCTCCCGCCCTCGTCCGCCCTCGCTCTCCCTTAAGCGGCGAGCGCGATCCCGGCCGGGAGCTGCGCGGCGCAGCGCACCACGTCACCGATCACGATGATGCTGGGGCTGCCCAGCCCGGACGCGGCAAGCGCCGCCGGCAACTTGCCCAGCGTGGTAATCAGCTGCGCCTGCGCGGCGCCGGTAGCCGACTGCACCACCGCCACCGGCGTTTCGGCAGGCTTGCCGCCAGCCAGCAACGCCGCCTGGATCTCGGCGCAGCGCGCGATGCCCATATAAATCACCAGTGTCAGGTCCAGCTTCGCCAGCGTCGCCCAGTCCGGATTGTGCTCGGCGGTCTTGCCATGGCCGGTGATGAAGACCGCGCCCTGGCTGTACTGCCGGTGCGTCAGCGGCACGCCGATGGAAGACGGCGCGGCCAGGCCACTGCTGATGCCATTGACCACTTCGACATCTATGCCCTCGGCCCGCAGCGTCGCGCATTCCTCGCCGCCGCGCCCGAAAATGAACGGGTCGCCGCCCTTGAGCCGCACTACGCAATGGCCGGCGCGGGCTTCCGCGACCATCATCCGCTCGATGAATTCCTGCGGCGTCGACTGGCAGCCGCCGCGCTTGCCCACTTCGATGACGCGCACGCCGGGCCGCGCATGCTGCAGCACCTCGCGGTTGACGAGGTCGTCGAGCAGCACGACATCGGCGGCGGCGATGGCCTTGACGGCCTTGATGGTCAACAGGTCCGGGTCGCCGGGACCGGCGCCCACCAGGAAAACCTTGGCTATATTGTTCATGTTGCAAACCCTGCGTCTAGCGTAATGCCTTCGCTACATGCAAGCACTGTTCCACCTGTTCGGCAATGGGCGCCGGCACGGGCTGGTCGCCGCGCAGGGCAGCGCTGATCCATGCAGCGGTGGTTTCTGCATCGCTCTGGGCCGGCAAGGGCGGCAATTCATCGACCGGTTCCTGCCGCTGCACCAGCGTAGTGCGCTGATGCTGGTGAAACCACTCGATCTGCTGCGCCCGCTTCGCATTCGCCACCGTCTCGCCCTCGGTGCCGCGCATCAGGAACGCGTCGCCGCGCCCGACCGGGGCTTCGGTCGTGAAATAGTCCGACAGCATCGCCAGGTATTCCGGGTGGGTATAGGACACCAGCCGCAGGGCCGGGCCGTCGAACGGCTGCATTATCTTGACCAGCGTATGGGTCGAGTTGCGCACGCCGAGGATGCGGCGCAGCGACAGCAGGTGCGCCAGCCTCGGCGCCAGCGCCGTCACCGGCATGAAGACCGGCAGCCCGGCCGCAAACAGCGCCGCCGCTTCATCCAGCGCATGGACCGGCGGCACGTCGATATAGCGCAGGATCTCGGCCGTGGTCACGCGGCCGGGGTCGGTCTCCACGCCGTGGACCAGCACCGGCGCGCCGGCGCGCGCCAGCAGCAGCGCCAGCAATGGCGTCAGGTTGGGCATCTGGCGCGAACCGTTATAGCTCGGGATGACGATCGGGGCATACGCCGCGGCCGGCACCGGCACCGGATCGAACGAGGCTTCGGCGGCGTCGAGGAAGCCGGCGATCTCGGCGACCGACTCGCCCTTGATGCGCATGGCAAGCATCAGGCCGCCTAGCTCAAGGTCGGAGACGCGGCCGGCCAGCATCGCGGCATACAGGTCGTGGGCGTCGCTGCGCGACAGGCTGCGTGCGCCTTTCTTGCCGCGGCCTATCTCCTTGATGAAGCGCGCGGCGGGAAATGGGGTGGGGTCTGGATTATTCATCGGCGCAGGTTACCGTAAATTGGTTTGCGAGGGCAAAGGGATCAAGCCACGACAACTCGTGGAGCTTGATAAGCGGAACGCATTACACCACTGGTCGATCAAAAGTCACATTGGCAAGCTCCGCGCAGCGACAGTTGCCGTTGCATTAAGCCCCGCGCAGCGACAGTTGCCGTT
>CAUQYP010000009.1:0-50031 GCA_963522035.1 uncultured Noviherbaspirillum sp.
GTCCCTGGCGACGCGTCGCCGTCTAACGGGGATCCACGTCAAAAACCGCGTCAAAAGCAACTGCAACTGCAACGGCAACGGCAACAGTCGCTGCGCGGAGCTACAAGCAACCGCAACGGTCGCTGCGCGGGGCTACAAGCAACGGCAACTGTCGCTGCGCGGAGCAAGCAATATCGCTTACAGGCCGGCTGGCGCCAGCCAGCACGAAACTGCTCTAACAGCCCAGGCGCCGGCGGCAATGCCGGCAACCCCCCTCGTTCCCGGGCAGGGCTACGGTAAAATGCCGCCACCCACCATTGCACGCCTATTCCAATCATCTCCATGAGCAACGATACGAAAAGCACTGCCGCCGCGCCAACGTCCAACTTCCTGCGAGCGATCATCGACAACGATGTCGCCACCGGCCACTACAGCAGCCGCCAGGACGCGCAGGGCAAGGCGCTGCCCCCGGTCGTTACCCGTTTTCCGCCCGAACCGAACGGCTACCTGCACATTGGCCATGCCAAGTCCATCTGCCTGAACTTTGGCCTGGCGCGCGACTACGCCGGCCGCTGCCACCTGCGCTTCGACGACACCAACCCGGCGAAGGAAGACCAAGAGTATGTCGACACCATCATCGACAGCGTGCGCTGGCTGGGCTTCGACTGGAAACAGGACGGCGACGAACATTTGTACTACGCCAGCGACTATTTCCCGCTGCTCTACCAGATGGCCGAATACCTGGTCACCGCCGGCCATGCGTATGTCGACAGCCAGAGCGCCGAGGACATGGCGGCCAACCGCGGCAGCTTCAGCGAACCGGGCCGCGACTCGCCGTTCCGCAACCGCCCGGCCGATGAATCGCTGGACCTGCTGCGTCGCATGAAAGCGGGTGAATTCGCGGACGGCCAGCACATCCTGCGCGCGAAGATCGACATGGCGTCGCCCAACATGAACATGCGCGACCCGGCCATCTACCGTATCCGCCATGCGCACCATCACCGTACCGGCGACGCGTGGTGCATCTACCCGATGTACGACTACACCCACCCGATCTCTGACGCGCTGGAAAACATCACGCATTCGCTGTGCACGCTGGAGTTCCAGGACCACCGGCCGTTTTATGACTGGGTGCTGGAACGCCTGGCCGAAGGCGGCTTCCTGAAACGGCCGCTGCCGCACCAGTACGAATTTGCCCGGCTCAACCTGACGTATGCGATCACCAGCAAGCGCAAGCTGCTGCAACTGGTCGAGGAAAAAGTGGTCGATGGCTGGGACGACCCGCGGATGCCGACCATCGTCGGCATCCGTCGGCGCGGCTATACGCCGGAGTCGGTGCAGCTTTTTTGCGAGCGGATCGGCGTCGCCAAGGCAGACAGCTGGATCGACATGAGCATCCTGGAAGGTGCATTGCGCGACGACCTCGACCCGAAGGCGCCGCGGGCCGCGGCGGTGCTGAACCCGCTGAAGCTGGTGATCGACAACTTCCCGGAAAATGACACCGTCGAATGCAGCGCACCGGTGCATCCGCACGACCCGTCACGCGGCGTGCGCACTTTCCCGATCAGCAAGACGCTGTGGATAGAGGGAGAAGATTTCATGGAGGTACCCAGCAAGGGTTACTTCAGGCTCTTCCCCGGCAACAAGGTCAGGCTGCGCTACGGCTATGTCGTCGAATGTACCGGCTGCGACAAGGACGAGAATGGCAAGGTCATTGCAGTCCACTGCAATTATTTCGCCGACAGCAAGAGCGGCACCGAAGGCTCGGCCAACTACAAGGTCAAGGGCAACATTCACTGGGTCAGCGCCGCCCATGCGGTGGAAGCCGAAATACGGCTGTACGACCGGCTGTTCTCCGACCCGCATCCGGACGCCGGCGGCCGTGACTTCAAGCTTGCGCTGAACCCGAATGCCAAGACCGTGGCCACTGCCTACCTGGAACCCGGCATGGCCGCGGCCATGCCGGAACAGCGCTTCCAGTTCGAGCGGCACGGCTACTTCGTCGCCGACCGGGTGGACTCCGTGCCTGGCAAGCCGGTGTTCAACCGGATCGCCACGCTGAAGGACAGCTGGGTGAAATGAGCACGCGGCGCCGGGACGCGCAGGCTACTCAGTGACTCGCCTTTGCATCGTGCTCCTGGCGCCACTTCCGTTCCGCGTCGATCGCGAACACCAGCAGCGACAGCAGTTCGGGGAAAGCGCTTGCCGCTTTCGTGCCTGTTTCGCCTCGCGATTCCGCCAGCAGCATGTTGCGCACCATGACGAATGCCCTCGCTTCCTTCACCTGGGGCCGCAGCATCTTGATTACCCTATCCAGTGAGGCCTGCTCCTCGCCCTGTTCAAGGCTTACCTTGTGGGAATAGGAAATCAGCCGGCCTACTGCCCTGCTCGCCTCCGGCGACAGGTCCGCATGCAACTGCTGTTCCGCTGCTTCCCATTTTTTATACACTGCGGTATCGGTCAATGCCTTGAGCAGGTCGGCGTTCAAGGTCCTGGCAGCCGTGCGGGCCGCGTCCAGCGCCAACTGGTCGGAAGCATCCGGCGATCTGCTCTCCATCGACTTGACACGCCGTTTCGGCGGTTTCGCTCGTCTTGGCTGCCGTAGCAGGCTGTCGTCACCGTCACTCTTTTGCCTGATTGCGTCAGCCCGGGAGGCATCGTCCAGGCGTTTTCTGCCGGACGGTGTCTTTGGGGAACGGGTGCTGCCGGCATTGCTGCTCGTGCTCATGCCGGAGCTTGCCAGCGAGGGCTCGCGTGACATGCTGCGTGGCGTCACCGGCGGGCTGTTCGGCCCAGGTGTCGCAACAGCATCATCGCCCGTTACGCCTGTCTCGATTTTCTGCCTGGCCTTCAACTCGACCATCGCAGCGCCCATGTTCAATGCGCGCCCATCGCTCCTGCCATGGGTCGCGCTGATGCCGGAAGTCGACGACGAGGAGGAAGACGGCGTGGATTGTCCACCCTGGCTGGCGCCGGACAGCTCCCTTCTCGGCGTTGAAGGGAGAGATTTGACCGGTGGCGCCGAGTCCGTCACTGCCCATTCCTTTTCAGGCGTGAGACGCCGCGGCGTGTTCGACGCCGTCGACGTCGTGTTCGCATTCGACGTCGTCGACGCGGTTGTTTCGGGCGCTGCGAACACGGGCATGGACAAGCGACGCACCTTGCGCTCGGCAACCGTGCCGGGCGGCGTGGGCGTGTGATATTCATCGATGTCGGACCGTGCCTTGAGCGCCTGCATGATGTTGTGCACGTCGCGCTTGGTGCTCTCGTCGGCGCGGAATTCGCTTTCCGTCTTGCCCGAGGCAGTGGCGCACAGGCTGATCAATAACGGGACTTCCGGTCCAATGCACCCAGCGAGCACATCCAGTTTTGACAGGAGGATGAAGCGCGCAAGGCCAAGTGCATCGACTTCTTCCCTGGTCAGGTCACGGCCGATCGCATAGGCTTCATCGCGGATCCTGGCGGTATCGATATCGCCATCTTCCCCCTTACTGAACCTCGATAGCACCGAACAGGCAGTCAGGACCGCTTCCCTTTCGCGAATTTCCTTTTTACTGCTGGCTTCGCCCCCATCGTGCGGCACTGCTATTTGCAGCACCAGCTTTTCCTTGGCAACCCAGCGTTTCACAAAACTGTTGGCGCTGCTCAGGCGCTCCTGCTCGGCATCCATCAAATACTTCAACGGGCCGAGCAGCTTGCCGACAGACAGCTTCAACGGTTCCGTCTTCAGCAGCGACACGACGGCATCCCGGGCTATCTGCGCATGCTCGGTCCCTGCCAGCCTCTGTTGCATGTTCAGGAGATAGAAAGACCAGGCTTCCCGGCCCTGTGCATCGAGCTTCTTGGGCTCGAGCTTCCTGACCTTGATCACCGGCGCAACGAACGCCCCCTCCAGCTTTACCCCGGCATCGTTCGGATACTGTGAAAGAAACTGGTGAAGCGCTGCTGCGCTGTTCGGCGGATCGAAAGGCAAACTCCGGGCTTTTACGACGTTCTTATCACTCACACAATTCCCCATGTTTAACAACGGGCAACTAGGTGACGCGCTAATCAACATGGTTCATTCGATGAACGTTAATCCATTTACCGAACGTATTACGCGACCTTCACAGCAATCTGCCAGCCGCGCAACCCGAAAAACTACTTCGCGGACGAGGTCAGCCGCTGTGTCCAGGCAGCATAGGCGTTAATAAACGTCTGCAAGAACTTGCGTGCAGAATCGTCCTGCAGCTTGCCGTCTTCGCCGAACCATTTGCCGGCATTGCCCAGGTAGGCTTCCGGCTGCTGCAACGGATGCACGTCGAGGAAGACCAGCATCTGGCGCAGATGCTGGTTGGCGCCGAAGCCGCCGATGGCCCCTGGCGACACGGTCACCACGCCGCCCGGCTTGCCCTGCCATGCGCTGTGACCGTAAGGACGCGAACCGATGTCAATCGCATTTTTAAGTGCCGCCGGAACTGAACGGTTGTACTCGGGCGTCACGAACAGCACGCCGTCCGCCTTCCGGATGCGTTCGCGGAACGCGGTCCATGCGTCAGGAGGCGCGTCGTCCAGGTCCTGGTTGTACATCGGAAGCTGGCCGATATCGACCTGTTCCAGCCTGATCGACGCCGGCGCAAGTTCGGCCATTGCAGACGCGGTCTTCCGGTTTAACGAGTCCTTGCGCAAGCTGCCTACCAGCACGGCGATGTCCAGTGATTTATCCATTGCTGCATCCTTTTGATTGATTAACGGATTGAGATCATGCAGCAACAACCTGCACGAATCGTGCAGACATTAGCACAGCAGAAAATATCCGTTTGACGTTGCCCGAACACGAAACGGTTAACGTCAAAAAGTCTGCGGCGGCACAAACAACGTGCCCCCTGTGTCATTTGGCCCGCGTAGTCGCGCCCGTACAATACCGCTCGCTGGCGATGGCCTAGCCTGGCGTGTCGCTGTCCCGCAAGATCGCAAGCGAGATCTGCTCAAGGGAAGGATCAGGCGGCAACAGTAGTGACTCGAACCGGAAACCGAATTCGTTTTCCATGTCGAGCATGATGTCAACCAGGTGCAGCGAATCGATGCCGATGTCACTCAGGCGGGAAGCATTATTCACCTGTGCGGTATCGATTGCGAATCGTTGATGTAGCGTCGACAGCAACTTGTTCAGGATCTGCTCATTGCTTGGCATGGTTTCTCCCTGGTTTGAATTTCAAGGCCTGGTTCGCTGCATCCGGGAAGGATGCTGCGTAGCCGGCCATGGTAAGTAGGGCAGCGCACGCACTCTCCAATAATTAGCAAAAGTTAAAAGTCATATCCCGTAACGTTCAATGCAGGCCTACGTACGAACACTGGAATCATGGTTACCGACAACAAATCGTTCCTGTTACAGAAGCTCCGCACGCAAGCCGGCCTGCGCGCCCGGCTGGGTATGCCGGTCTGCTTCGCCATGCTGTTCTGCCTGTGGTACTGGGGGCCAGCCACGCGGGAGATCGGCTTCCGGCAAATCGTTCCGGTGTTCATTCTTAATGTCGTCTATAACGTCGCCGTGATAGTGGCCGTGCGTCCGGGGGCACGGGTACAACCTGTCCTCATTGCCAGGACTACCGCCGTCATGGACCCGTTGCTGCTGTCGCTGGGCCTGGCGCTGATGGGCGAAGCGGGCCAGTTGTTCACCTGCTTGTACCTGTTTACGATCCTCGGCTTCGGCTTCCGGATGGGGCCTTTAATCATGACCATTTGCCAGGCCGCCTCGATCAGCGGGTTCATCCTGGTCGCGTTGACGACACCGCCTTGGCAGCAGCATCCTGTAGCTGCCGTGTCGGTGCTGCTGTTCCTCGCCGTGGTGCCCCTTTATGCACGCTCGCTGATCGTCGGCATGCAGCAGGCTTGCGACCGTGCAGAAGCCGAGAGCCTTGCCAAGACACAGTTGCTGGCCAATGTGAGCCACGAACTGCGGACGCCGTTGACCGGCATCGTTTCCTCGGCACAGTTGATGCGCGAAGAGTACGAAGACCCGCGCATACAGCGGCGCGCCGACACCATACTCGCGCTGTCGCGGGAGTTGATGAGCCAGATTAACGCGCTGCTGGACTCGGCCAAATACGGCGCAGATGCCTTGCAGCTTGAAAAAATGCCGTTTCGCGTTGCCGAGCTTGGCGAACTGCTGCGCAGGACATTGGCTGCCACCGCGCTGGCCAAGGGCGTCCTGCTGCATGTGCGCACCGATGAACGTATGCCTGCGCATCTGATGGGCGACGCATTTCACCTGGGCCGCGTGCTGCTCAACCTGGGTAGCAATGCACTGAAGTTCACGGAGCACGGCGAAGTGCTGATCCGGATCGCGCTGCTGGAAGAAACGCCTGCCGCCTGCCTGGTCCGGTTTAGCTGCCACGACACCGGCATCGGCATCGCGCCCGAGCTTCACCAGAAAATCTTCGAACCCTTCTTCCAGGCTTCTGCCGGCACCACCCGCAAGTATGGCGGCACCGGGTTGGGCATGAGTATTGCGCAAGGCATTCTGGGGGCGATGAACAGCCGGTTGACGGTACAGAGCGCTCTCGGGCAAGGCAGCCTGTTTGCGTTCGATGTCTGGCTGGAACGGGCGCCGCCTATCGACATCGTGGTGCCCGGACAAGGGGAAACGGTCCGCAACAAGCGCATACTCGTCGCCGATGACAACGCCACCAACCTGGCGCTGACCAGGGAACTCCTCGAACGCGACGGCCATCTTGTGGTGACGGCGGCGAACGGACGCCAGGCGATCGACCAGCTCGCCACGTCGGCAGTCGATCTAGCGATACTGGACTTCAACATGGATGACATGGATGGCGCGTCGGTGCTGCAGGTCTACCGCTTCGGAACGCTCGACCCGGTCCCGGCCTATATCCTCACCGCCGATAATTCGACGGCCACCGCACGGCGCCTGATGGATAGCGGGGCCGTTGGGGTACTGCACAAGCCGATCGACCTCGCCACGTTGCGCCAGGCGGTCAGCCATGTATTTTCAGCTGGCCCCGCACCGCGCCAGGACGGTCCCCTTGCCGGCCGGTATATCGACCAGGCTGCGATGGCCGAACTGCGTGAGCTCGGCAGCGACATGGTTTTCTTTGAACAGCTGCTGAGCACGGCGGCGGCGGATATCGAGGCGATATGCGCTGTGCTGATCGAATCGATATTGCGGGGCGATGTACAAAAAACGCGCGACAAGGCGCATGCATTGAAGGGCATCAGCGTCAGCGTGGGCGCCCTGCAACTGTCTTCCATCGCGACGCGCCTGATGCATATCGTCCAGGCCGACCTGCACCGCGAGGGCGCAGCGCTGGCCGCGGAGATAGGGCGGACGGCGGCGCACAGTGCCGGGTCGCTGCGTCGCCAGATGATGTCACAGGGAGGCTGATTCATCGCCGCCAGCGCCGGTGCCAACAAAGTCTTCGATGGCCGATGCCTCTCCAGTCGCGCTACGGCGATGCTGCATGCTGATGAGCATGTCCATGACGCGCAGCGCTTCGGGTTTTAACCCGAGCGCAAGCTCTACCCAGTCTTCCACGACCTGCTGCAGTTCCGCCAGGTCGAGCGGGCTGGTCCTCTCCACTGCGCGGCGCACGCGCCGGTGCGCATGGCGGGCAATATGCCGCTCGACCGCCGTGACGCCATCTCCCTTGCTGCACACTTCATCGACCAGTCCCATCGCATGCAACGCGTAGGCCGAGTACAGTTTCCCGGACGTCATCAGCCTTTGCGCCTGATGCACCGGCACGCGGCGCGTCAGCAGGCTCATTGCGCCGGTGCAGGGGAACAGGCCGAACAGGATTTCCGGGAACCCGAACGTGCTCTGTTCCTCGGCAACCAGGTAATCTGCCGCAAGCGCGGCCTCGAAGCCACCGCCCAGCGCCCTGCCCTGCACCAGCGAGATGGTGCTCATGCCAGGATTCGAACAGGCGTTGCGTTCAACCATCATGTCGATGCAAAGGCGCGCATAGCCGAGCAGGGATGCCTTGTCCCGTTTTCTTATGCAGGTACGAAACAGCCTGAGGTCGCCCCCCAGGCTGAAATAGTCCGGGTGGCCGGAACGGAGAACAGCGTAGTTGACCGGTTCGATCGCGCCGTCGTGATGCCAGCGCGAAGCGCCCGCCTGCAGCCTCCGGCCTACATCGCGAAGCTCATGCAGCAAAGGAAGCGAGAAGTGGTGGGCAGGCTGCGCACTATTTTTTTTCATCGTGACCCATAAGGTATGCGCGATGCTCTTGTCGAACTGAAGTTCGATGTGGCTGTAGCTGACATGATTCAGCAATGAAAACGCGATGTCCGGTGCACCCATTTGATCAGCTCCCCCTGGTTTGTGAAGCATAAGTGGATAAAGCACCCTGCCTGTTCAGCCCATATATTTCGACACCAGCAGTGCGACGTTCGTGCCGCCGAATCCGCAGGAAAGCGACATGGCGGTATGGATGTCCTGGTTCGGCACTGACACACTGGCAATATGGTTCAGCATGCAGGCCGGGTCCGGCTGCTCCAGCCCGGCGGTGGCTGGCAGCAGCCTTCGCCTGATCGCCATCACCGCGACGATGCATTCGAGAGCGCCCGCAGCACCCAGCAGGTGCCCGTGCAGCGACTTGGTGGAGCTCACCGGGACGGAAGCGCTGCCGCTGCCGAACACCGAGCGTATTGCGCTGGCTTCCACCGGGTCGCCGCCACGGGTTGCCGTGCCATGCGCATTGAAGTAGTGCAGCTGCGACGGGTCCAGCCCGGCATCGTCGAGGGCCATGCGAATTGCCCGTGCCTGGCCGTTGGCGAACGGCATGGCGATATGATGCGCATCGGCGCTGCTCCCGTATCCCGCCAGGTAGGCAAGGCAGGCAGCGCCGCGCGCCAACGCATGGCGCTCGGATTCCAGCACCAGGAAGGCAGCGCCCTCGCCCAGCACGAGGCCGCTGCGCCTGGTGTCGAATGGGCGACAGGAACGGGCGACGTCGCCCGGATCGACGCGCGCCAGCGCACGTGCGCCTTCGAATCCGCAAAACATGGCGCCGGTCAATGGCGCTTCGGCGCCGCCGGCGACGGCGATATCCAGGTAACCGTCCCGGATTGCCCGCGCCGCTTCGCCTAGCGCTGCGCCGGACGCGGCGCAGGCGCTGCCATGGGTATGCACGGGACCCGTAATGCCGTGTTTGATCGAAATTTGCGCCGCCCCGCCGTTCTGCATGACCGCCATCAGCACATAAGGCTTGCCAGCCTGCATCTGCTCGCAGAACAGTTGCCGGTACGCGTCCTGGGCGGTGGCGCTGCCGCCATTGACATTGCCGTAGTACAGGCCGGCACGGTCTCCGAACTGGTCCATGCGATCGAGGCCGGCATCGTGCAAGGCATTCCCCGCTGCCAGCAAGGCCAGTTGCTGGCAGCGGTCGAGATACACCAGCGCCAGTGCGGAAAGTTTTTCGCCGGGATCGATCGTAACCATGGCGGCCGGGTAGGCACGCGCTAGCGGCGGCGCCTGGATCTGCCTTATGCCTGAACGGCTTTCCAGCAATGCGGAGGAGAGCTCCGCCACGTTCGCGCCGATGGGCGAGACCAGGCCCATTCCGGTAATAACGACCGCCTGCCTTGCGTCCATCGTAGCCCTCTCCTGCAGCGTTGCGTACCGCCGTGAAGGCACGGCCCCTTCACAGATGCTGCGCATCCGGCCCACGCCGGTCAACCGCCGTGATTATCCAGGGCGGTTGGAAGACAGTCCCGACAGAAATGGAACACCTTTCGATAGGTAATCGACAAGCCCTGTTGTAGCGACTCCACATGAGCCGGTAGATGAACCCTACAGCGCTGCCCCCGACGCGCTGAAGGTGGCCTGCGCGCGGGTCCGGAAAGCCTTCGGCGACAAGCCGACGCGCTGCTTGAAGAAGCGGGTGAAATACGCCGGGTCGGCAAAGCCAAGCGCATAGGACACGTCGGCGACCGATCGCGCCGAATAAGCCAGGCTGCGCCGCGCTTCCAGCAGCAGTCGTTCATGGATCAGCGCCAGCGCCGACTGGTGCGACGCCTGCCGGCACAACGCGTTCAGGTGGGCCGGAGAAATGCCGAGGCGGCCGGCGTACCAGGACACCGCATGCTGGCTGCTGTACTCGTCCTCGATCAACTGGCAAAAGCGGCTGACATGGTGAGGGCCGCGGGCCGCATGGGCAGACTGCGCCACCTGCAGCGCCGGCGGCACGATTTGCCGTGCAAGCCAGGCGATCATGCCGGCAAGCAGAGCTTCGAGCAGCAGCCCACGATGGGTGGCAGCCTGCCGGTACTCGCGGTCGATGGTCGAGAAATGCTGGCGCAGGTCATCGCCCTCCTCGCCGGGCGGCAGGGTGTGAAGGGTAGGCTTGCGCAAGCGTAGCAGCGCCTCGCCGGCGCTCCCGCCGACGCGTGCCAGCAGCGGATAAGCCAGGGTCAGCACGTGTCCCTCTGCATGGGGGGCGAAGTTGAATCCGTGGACGCACATTTGCGGCACCAGCAAGACCTGGTCCGCCTGCATGTCGAGCTGGTCGTCATCGGCCCGGATGAGGGCCAGGCCGGCTTTCAGGAAGAGTACCTGGAACAGGCCATGATGCTGGTGCGGCCGGATCTCCCAATTGTGCAATGTGCTGCGCGCCGCAATCGTTTCGCAGTGCATCATGTCCGGCGTCGGCCACGGCCCGTGCTCGCCGTAGAGCTTGAAGACGGGGATGGAGGACATGGACGTTCGGGGGATGGTCGACGATGGCATGGGCAAATCCGAAATCCACGAAATGTGCAAATTTTAACGGGAAATATCCATTCCACGTTCGTTCGTGCCGGTAGATGATCGGACACCGGGTTGCCCGCATGGCGCTCGCCCGGACACTGCGAGGAGACCACCATGAAAACCCAGGTTGCCATCATCGGCGCCGGCCCGTCCGGCCTGCTCCTTGGCCAACTGCTGCATCGCCAGGGCATCGCCACTGTCATCATCGAAGCAAAGTCCCCCGAGTATGTGCTTGGACGCATCCGGGCGGGCGTGCTGGAACAGGGAACGGTAGACCTGCTGCGCGAGGCCGGCGTGTCGGCACGCATGGACCGTGAGGGCCAGGTGCACGAAGGCGTTGCCTTTTCCTTTGCCGGCCGCAGGGAAAGGATAGACCTGAAGACACTCAGCGGCGGCAAGACCGTGATGGTCTACGGCCAGACCGAAGTCACGCGCGACCTGATGGAAGCCCGGGCGCAAAGCGGCGCCGTGTCGGTCTACGAAGCGCAGGACGTCGCGCTGCACGATTTTTATTCGGACAAGCCGCGGGTCACCTACGTCAAGGACGGCGAGACCGTGGTGCTGGAATGCGACTACATCGCTGGCTGCGACGGTTTCCATGGCGTCTCGCGCAAATCGGCGCCGGCAGACGCCATCAGCCTGTTCGAACGGGTCTACCCGTTTGGCTGGCTCGGTGTCCTGTCACGCACGCCGCCAGTGGCGCATGAACTGATCTATGCCAACCACGCGCGCGGGTTCGCATTGTGCAGCATGCGTTCCGACCAGCTGAGCCGCTATTACATCCAGTGCGGTCTCGACGAAAAAGTGGAGGACTGGACCGACCAACGCTTCTGGGACGAACTGCGTGCGCGCCTGCCGGCCGACACCGCGGCAGCGCTGGTGACCGGCCCGTCGATTGAAAAGAGCATCGCTCCGCTGCGCAGTTTCGTGGCCGAGCCCATGCAGTTCGGCCGCATGTTCCTGGTTGGCGACGCCGCCCACATCGTGCCGCCGACCGGGGCAAAAGGGTTGAACCTGGCGGCCAGCGATGTCTATACGCTCTATCACATCCTGCGCAAGACACTGCTGGATGGGCGCACCGACCTGGTCGAAAAATATTCGGAAATCTGCCTCAGGCGCATCTGGAAAGCCGAACGCTTCTCCTGGTGGATGACGTCCATCCTGCACAAGTTTTCCGACGACGGCTTCAACCAGCGTATCCAGCTCGCTGAACTCGAGTACTACACAGGCTCGGTTGCGGGAAGAACCACGATTGCGGAAAATTACGTCGGCCTTCCATACGAAATAATCGAGTAGATCGCTCGCGCTGGACGACGAATACGGCGCGGCAGGCAGCGAAACCGATCGAAAATGTGTTCGATAAACGCACCAAAGTATGATTAACGAACTGCAAGACTAAAACTCTTTCCGTTATGCTATAGCCGGTTTGACCGGCACCCCGGACTGGCATTTTAATTATCAGGAGACAAAAATGAAATTTGGCACCCTGCTTCGCGCAGCGGCAGTCGTCGGCGTATTCAGCCTCGCCACCTCCGGCGCACAAGCGCAGGAAACCATCAAGATAGGCGTCATCGCCGCGTTTTCCGGACCGTTCGCCGATTACGGCAAGCAGATGGAAGGCGGGATGAAAGCCTACATGAAACAGCACGGCGACACGGTCGCCGGCAAGAAAATCGAATTGATCCTCAAGGACACCACCGGCCCGGCGCCCGAGATTGCCAAAAGGCTGGCACAGGAACTCGTGACCAGGGACAAGGTCGACATGCTTGCCGGCTTCGGGCTGACTCCGGAAGCGCTGGCGGTCGCACCGATCGCCGAGCAGGCCAAGAAGCCGATGATCATCATGAATGCGGCGACTTCCATCATCACCACCAAGTCCGAGTACATCGCTCGCGTCTCGATGACCTTGCCGCAGGTGTCGGCGCCGATGGCAACCTGGGCGGTCAAGAACAATATCAAGCGCGTTGTCACGCTGGTGGCCGACTATGGCCCGGGCATCGACGCCGAGACCGCATTCAAGAACACGCTGGTCGCCGGCGGCGGACAGGTCGTCGAGTCCATCCGTGTCCCCTTGCGCAATCCCGAGTTCGCGCCCTTCATCCAGCGCATCAAGGATGCCAAGCCGGAAGCCGTCTTCGTGTTCGTGCCGGCCGGCGAACAGGGCGTGGCCTTCATGAAGGGCTACCGCGAACGCGGCCTGGCCGAGGCCGGCATCAAGGTGATCGCCACCGGCGACCTGACCGACGACCACGTGCTGCCTGCGATGGGTGACGCGACGCTGGGCGTGATCACGTCCTTTCATTATTCGGCTGCGCACAACTCCCCGGAGAACAAGGCTTTCCTGAAGAACTTCGCAGAGGCCAACCCGGGCGCCGGCCGTCCCAATTTCATGGCGGTTGCCGCCTACGACGGCATGGGCGCCATCTATGAAGTTGCCAACAAGCTGGGCGGCAAGATCGACGGCGACAAGGCGATGGCTGTCCTGAAGGGCATGAAGATCAACAGCCCGCGCGGCCCGATCACGATCGACCCGCAGACCCGCGACGTGGTACAGACGGTCTACATCCGCAAGGTGGAAAAGGTCAACGGCGAACTGTTCAACGTGGAATTCGACAAGTTCGAGAACATGAAGGACCCAGGCAAGTAAGCTTGTCCCGACTCGTTGGAACGCCGCCTCGTGCGGCGTTTTTTTTTGCCGCTGCAATTGATGCATTGCGGCGCCATGGAACCAATGTCAGGGCTTATCAACCCACAGGGTAGCCTGGTCACGCCGGCAAACCGACCCAGGCCGCAGCAAGTCCGCCCACTACAGGACCGCCACCCATGTCACCCACTACCGAAAACGTCTTGCGAACAGCCTGTGCAATGCTGGACCGGGGCGAAAGCACGAATGCCGCAGTACTGCTCCAGGACCTGATTGGCTCGCATCCAGCCTGTGCAGCCGCGCTGCAAATGCTGGGCCTTATTCGCGCGATGCACGGCGACATGCGCACTGCGGTCAGGCTGCTGCGCCAGGCTTGTGTCGTCGAGCCGGAAAACGGCTCGCTGCGACGCCATCTTGCCCGCGTCGAATGGGAAATCGGCATGCCGGCCCAGGCGGCGGCGTCCTATGAGCAGGCGATTGCCTGCGACCAGGCGTCCCCCGACATGCGGGTCGATTACGCGGTCGCGCTGCAGGCGCTGAAACAGTATCAGGCAGCCATCGCGCAGTGCGAACAGGCCATTGCAATCGATCCACTTCATGCGCGTGCCTGGAGCACCATGGGCAATCTGCATCACACGAAAAAAAATTTGACCGAAGCGCTCGCGTGCCATGAACGCGCCACCTCCCTCGCACCCGGCGCCAGGGCCTGGTCCGCGATGGCCGTGACGCTGCATGCAATGGGGCGTCTTGTACCCGCACTGGCCTGCCACGACAAGGCGCTTGCCTGCGATGCCGCCGATGCGGCAGTGTGGACGCACCGGGGTGTCACGTTGGGCAAGCTGGGACAGCACAATGAGGCCCTGGAATGCCAGGTTGAGGCAACCAGGCTGGATCCTGCCTTCGCCTGCGCGTGGAGCAACATGGGTTCCATGCTCGCGCTGCTGCAGCGCGTCGATGAAGCGCTTGCCGCGCATGACAGGGCAATCTCGTTGGCGCCCTCCTCCGCTGCGCTATGGCTGCAACGCGGCATTGCGTTGATGAAACTGAAGCGCGGCGCCGGAGCGCTGGCCAGTCTTAATACCGCCATCCGGCTGGACCCAACTTCATCGGCTGCATGGTGCTGCCGTGCCGAGGTGTTGCGCAGCGAGCGCCGCTTGCCCGAGGCGCTGGAAAGCCTCGAGGAGGCTGTCTCGCTCGACCCGGCAAATGAACTGGCCGTGATGCTGCGTATCGAAGTATTGCACCTGCTTCAACGCCGCGAGGAAGCGCTGGCATTGCTGGAACAGGCTGCACTGGCAGAGCCAGGCAATCACCGGCTCCGTTTCGCCACAGGCCTTGCCCAGCTCGCCAGCGGTAACTTCACCGACGGCAGGAAAAATGTCCAAAGCTATCGCCACATCGAGGAAAGTCCAGCGCCACCGCATACGGCGCTGCCGACCTGGACCGGCGATCAGCGCCGCGGCGCTGCATGAATGGCGTGGATGCTCATCTCGACCTGCTGCACCAGGCAATTGCGCTGCTGTCTTCCGGCAGGTTCAACGAAGCATTGCAATTGCTGGCCAGGATTCCTGGCGATGCTGCGCTCCATCCCCACGCACTTCACCTGCGTGGCATTGCGCACGCAGGCCAGCGGGAAACAATTCAGGCAGTTGCATCGTTCGAAGCCGCGCTGCCACACCTGGCAGACAACCAGGAATTGCTGGCCAACCTGGCACGTGCCTATGCCGCCCATGATCGCGTCGCCGATGCGCTCGCACTGCTCGATAAAATTGCAGAAACCGGCAAGGCCAGCGCTATTACCTTCGTCGACCGGGCCATCTTGCTGGAAAGGCTGGGTGAGTATTCTCGAGCGCTGGAAAGCTGCGACGCTGCCCTGGCGCTAGACGCCGGCTTGCATCTGGCCTGGGCCACAAAAGGAAACCTGTTGCACACGGCCGAACGGTATGCCGAAGCGCTCAGTTGCCATGACCGCGTGATCGCGTTTCAGCCGCAGGACGCTTTTGCCAGGAGCGCCCGTGCCAGCACACTCGACAAGATGGGCCGGATGGTGGAGGCCCTGGCAGGGCATCGGCACGCACAAGTTCTGTGCCCCGGGAACGCCGCCATATGGTCTGGACAGGGCGTGTGCCTGGTGCTGCTCGACAGGCTGGAGGAGGGGCTGGCTTGTTTCGACCAGGCTCTGGCAATTGACCCGTCGCATGTGCAGGCAAAAATCAATCGCGCATCGGTGCTGGCGGAATTATGCCGTTTTCCAGAATCGCTTGAACAGTTCGACGCTGCGCTGCGTTTTGCTCCTGTCGGCAGCAAAGCCTATGCGCAAGCAGTCACCAACCGGGGAAGGGTCAGACTCGCCCTGGGAAACCCCGCAGGCTGGGCCGACTGTGAACACCGGTCGTTCGCGGAAAAGGCCTTCGACCACCACAGCGCAGCAGCGCCGCGTTGGACTGGCGCGGAGGATCTTTCCGGCAAACGCATTGTGCTGTGGGGCGAACAAGGCTACGGAGACATCATCCAGTTCTGCCGCTACACCGTTTCCCTGGCCGAACTGGGCGCGACCGTGTTGCTCCAGGTGCCTACGCGCTTAATGCCGCTGTGCGCGTCCTTGCCGGCTGCCACGGTCCTTGAGCAGGGCGCGGCCACTCCCCCGTACGACTTCCATATACCGATGATGAGCATGCCGCTGGCTTTGCAGGGCTATCCAGCGCTAGCGGCGATACCTTGTCCCCACGGGTATCTGCGTGCCGAGCCGTACCATGTAGAACGATGGAAGGATGTGCTGCCTCGCCGGACAGGGAAGCTACGGATAGGCATTGCCTGCTCGGGCGCCCTTCGCCATTCGCGTAATGCCCGCCGCTCCATCCCCCTCGAAAAAATGCTCCCGCTGACCAATGTCGCCGACCTGTTTGTGCTCCAGCCCGAACTGGCGCCGGATGATCTTGCAGTCGCAGAAAAGCACTCCGATATCCTCCGGCCTCCGTTGGACAGCGGCGATTTTGCCGATGTCGCAGGACTGATTGCCAACCTCGACCTGGTGATCTCCGTGGACACGTCCATCGCGCACCTGGCTGGCGCAATGGGCATGCCCGTCTGGATACTTTTGCCATGGAATGCGGAATGGCGATGGATGACCGCGCGCGCCGACACGCCCTGGTACCGGAGCGCACGGCTGTTCCGGCAACCTGCTCGGGGCCGGTGGGATTTCGTGATACGCGATGTCCTTGCTGCGTTGGCTACCTGAAGCCTTGCGTCAAGGCCTGTCCTTAAAAGCGACCGGGGCAGATGAAGCTTGAATACCAAACCACGCACTCAGGTCGATTTCTGCAGGACGCTTTTCATCGTATCCGAAAATTCCTTCATGACCGTGCTGAACGTATTTGCACTGATCGTGTAAGCCGACATGGTGTACTGCAGGTCGATCAGGTCACCGATACCACTGCTGGTGCCTTGTTGTGCTTTTGTTATGCCCGCACGCAGAGTTATCTCAGCCTTTTCAATGCCGGTTTTAGCGAGGCTGGAAATTTCACCTAGGGTTACATACGCATCTGCCATCAAACTTCTCCTGTTAATTTGGTCCCGGCCATGTTTGGCCAAAAAGGACTTGCTTCGCTTTACTTCACACGCAAGGTCCTGATGACCTGGAGCGCACTGCCGACCGCCTGCAAGGCGCCCTGCAATTCCTGGTGGGTGCGGCGGTCATTCAGCTTGCGCAGGTCAGCCTGCAGGCGTAGCTGCATCGCCAGCAAGTCGGCAAGCAGCTTTTTCTTGACCGTGCCGTCCGTGTCCGCATAAAGCTGCTCTTCAAGATCCAGCATCCTGTTCATCGTCATCTTCCTGTCACCTCGCAATACGGACACGCTGCCGTCCTTCGAATACCACTTCGCCATCCTTCACGGAGACCAGCGTGTGTCCATTGACGTCTCCTCCCTGGTTAATGTGTTCCCCGCCCTGCGTGACGATGTACGGGACCGCACCGCCGACAATTGCCTGAACGCCGACCGGCGGTTTGGGGAAGAACCGCGTCACGGTAGCGCGTATCGGCAGGACATTGCCGTACTCGCGATTGAAGGTAACCAGCAAATCTTCCCAGCGGCGAATTTCTTCCATCGTCAGCCGGCCTGAAAGCGTCATTTCAGGCGACTCGGTGGCAATGGCGAGACGGTCACCGAGGCTCGCCGCCGCTATCCTGTTGCGCAGCAGCTTGCCCAGTTGCGCGGGCAGGAGGATTTGCGATTTCACCTCCAACACACCCGTCACGCTCGAGCGCAGCTTTTCGTCCAGATGTTGAACATCGCCTGCCGATGCGGCAGCGCCGGCCAGCTGGAGAATGCCGCCAGTCGCGCTTTCGACCCGTACATGGGTCGCTGCCGCATCGTCCTTCAGCACTTGCGTGGCGCTTTGCAACAGTTCTTCCTCCACCAGCACCCTGGCCGGTACCATGGGCGCCGAGGTCGCAAGCAAGCTGACAAGCTCACGCTGTTCTTCCAACTTCGCTACATAGCCGGTGACGACCCATCGCTCCCGCCCCTGCTCTTGCTGCAAGCCCAGCCTGGTGCGCGGGTAATTCTTGATGACATCGAGCGCGGCTTGCGATGGAGGCGCCTGCACGACTTCCACCATCACTGGCGCCACATCGGCAACAGGCTTGACCTGGTTCCCCTGAAAAAAGCCATAGGCGCCAAGGCATCCTGCAGCGAGCACCATCAGGGTCAGCAGGCCATAGGTCAGGATCTTCCTGCCTCGTGGCGGCGGCATGGAGACGGCGGCTGCGAGCAAACCAGGCTCCTCAACCGCTGCAATGGTGAGCTCGTCAAGCGCATCCCGCACCAAGCCGCTATCCGCCTGAGGATTTTTCCTGGAGCCGATGGGCATGACGGACTTCGGATCAGGCCAGGGCGCGTCTTCCCGGTCCACGGAAAGCCACACACTCCCAAGCTCGACCGGCACCCCGAAAGCAAGCGCCTGTTCGTCATCGATCTCGTCTCCATGCGCATTGCGCACGAAACCATCGACCGGGTCTATCCATGCCGACTCGCCGTCGAATCGCAACACGGCATGCCGGTCCTCGATACCATTTCCTTCCAATATCAATGTACAACTGTCGTCGCTGCCGAGTGCATACTCGCCGACCGCCAGGCACAGGCGGCTGCCCGCCTGGGCTCCATGAAGAATCCTGAGCTCGATCGGCGCATCATCGGTTACGGCATAGGCATCTTCGCCCAGTAATGCGTTCACAATATCTGCCCTACCTTTTACCAACAGTTACAATGGCATTTTTCAAGATGAAAAATCGCCATGAGCATCTACTCGGACGTCACGAACGGCATATTTTTCATTCGGCCCAACCAGGACGCCGACGCCGAAGTTGCCAAGGAAATCCGGGAACGCCTTGCGACAGCGACGAACGATGACATTGCGTACGTCATCCTGGACGTCAGCCTTGCCACTCTCGTCAGCGTCGCAACCCTGCGCGTCATTCTCGACATGGCAGAGGCTCTTCGCAAACGCCATGGTTGCATTGTTGTAAGCGGCGCAAGCCCGCAGTTTCGCAGCCTTCTCGCCATATCCGACGTATTGAAAATTGTGCCCAGCTTTCCCTCCATCGAGGAAGCACAGGCACACCTTCTTGATTTTCAGAACGAAAGCAATCTGTCTCTCGACGAGGACGACAGCGATCTGTAGAGTGCAGCGACGCCAGAGGAATGACGTGTTCGTATTCATATCTCGATCTTCGCAAGCGGCTGGATGTTGATCTCCGACGTCAACTCCTGGTAGGACACCACGGCAAGCTCATAAAGCTCCTGCTCTATCATCTTGCGCATGTATCGGCGGATATCCATGGACGTCAGCATCACGGGCCTGGCAGCCATCATGCCGATATCACCCACCGTCGCCTTTATTTTTTCCAGCAGCTTGCGCGATACCGCCGGATCGAGCGCAAGATAGGAGCCGCCGGAAGTTTGCCGAATGGCGCCACGCACCGTATCCTCGACTGAGGGCGCAAGCAGGTACGCGGCGAGGACGTTCTGTCCATTCGAGTACTTGTGGCTGATGTGCCGCTTCAGCGCCACCCGCACATACTCTGTGAGCAACACCGAATCTTTTTCTTTCTGCCCCCATTCAATCAACGCTTCCATCACCGCGCGAACGTTGCGTATCGATATTTCTTCACTGACCAGTCTTTGCAATATTTCGGCAATCTTATGGATTGGAAGCACGCGCTGCACTTCCTTGGCCAGTTCCGGAAATGCCGACTCGACTTCAGTGAGGATCAGCCTGGTCTCCTGGATGCCCAGGAACTCGGACGCATATTTCTTGAGCACAAACGCGATGTGATAGCTCAGCACCTGGGTCGATTCAAGAAACGATATGCCCGCACGCGACAAGGGCCCTTTCAATTCATCGCTTACCCAGATCGTGGCAAGGCCGGGCAAAAATTTCTTGTCGGTTTCGAACGGAATGGACAGCGCCGTCAGATTGTCCGTGTGCTCGCGCACAAGCAGGAAATTGGGCCGCAGCCGGCCCTGCGAAACCGGTATCTCGGCCACCATCAGCGCGTAATTCTGGACAGGCATCTGCTCGCTGAATCGCAGTTGGATGCCAGGAAAAACCACACCAAGGTCGAAGTACAGCGCGCGTCTTATCTTTACCAGTTCATCGTTCAGCAGGTCGTAGGAAAAGGCGCTCTCGAGACCCGGATGTACATCCACCATCAGGGGAACGGTTGGCTTGAATGTATCGCCTTCCGCAGACTTGCTGCCCTGATCGCTGCGCGCATTTGCATCCATCGCCGACACGGTCGTTATCTTCCCGGTTTTCGCATCCACGACGCGGCGCTCGCCACGAAAAAATGTATAACCCACTGCGCCTACTATCGCGCTCAGGATCAGGAATGTCCCTGTAGGCATGCCCGGTATCAGCCCGAACCCGAGCATGACAACCGCCCCGATCATGAACGCTTTCGGCTGCGACAACAGCTGGGTGCCAATGTCCGCGCCGATATTGGACGCCCCATCCGACGACGTCACCCGTGTAACGATCATTCCCGCGCAGATCGAGATGAATAGCGCTGGGATCTGGGAAATGAGCCCGTCGCCTATCGTCAGGATGGAATAGACCTTGATCGCCTGTCCAGCCGTCATTCCGCGCTGGGTTATGCCTACAAGTAGCCCTCCCAGCAAGTTGACCGCCACAATGATCAACCCTGCAATGGCGTCACCCTTGACGAATTTCATCGCGCCGTCCATGGCGCCGTAGAGCTGGCTTTCCTTCTCCACAAGGCCCCTGCGACGCCTTGCCTCGTCCATGTCGATGACACCAGCGCGCATGTCGCCATCGATCGACATCTGCTTTCCCGGCATCGCATCGAGCGAAAACCGCGCGCCAACCTCGGCCACCCGTTCCGTCCCTTTGGTAATCACGACAAATTGAACGATGGTGAGGATCAGGAAAACAACCAGGCCAACCACGAGATTGCCCCCTACCACGAAATTACCGAAGGTGTAGATGATGTGCCCGGCGTCACCGTCCAGCAGGATCAAACGCGTCGTCGCAATGCCGATTGCGAGCCGGAACAATGTCGTTACAAGCAGCACCGACGGAAACGACGAGAAAGCAAGGGGGCTGGGCAAGTACATGGCTACCATCAGGAGGATGGCGGACAGGCACATGTTCACCGCGATGAGCCCGTCGATCAGCCAGGTAGGCAGCGGCAGGATCATCATGAATATGATGCAGACGATCAGCGTGGCAAGGACCAGGTCGTTGCGCTTGACGATGCGCTGCAGCATGGTCTGCACTGAATTCAGGATCGCATCCATGCTACGCCAACCTGATGTCGTCTAAACCGGAACGTGCGCCGATAAAATATCGCATCGACCTGGCTGCGTCGGCCCGACGTCCCATTCGACTATAGGCAAAGCTACGCAAGAGGAACACATCCTGACCCGGGTTGGCAACGCCACCCAGTCTGTCCAGCAGCAGCATCGCTTCGTACG
This sequence comes from uncultured Noviherbaspirillum sp., assembly GCA_963522035.1. Lineage (GTDB taxonomy): Bacteria > Pseudomonadota > Gammaproteobacteria > Burkholderiales > Burkholderiaceae_D > Noviherbaspirillum_A. The sequence goes on from CAUQYP010000009.1 coordinate 21,365, forward strand.
GCCTGTCGGAGTTGACATAGGCGTAGGCAAGCGACTTCACCACCTGAGCGTCCGAAGGGTCAACCGCATACATTGCGTGCAGCAGGATGGCCGCCTTTTCGGCAAGGCCGTATTGCAGGTAGGTATGCGCCAGCAGCTTGAGCAGATCACGCTGTTCGGCGGGAAGAATATTCGCGGAATAATGAAAAGTCATATTTGACGCAGCGCAGCCTGCAATAGCCATACCTGATTACGCCCACCGATTTCGTTGGACACGAGCAAAGCTGCAGGACCAAGCGCTCCCGCCGCCTTGGGAAGGGCTTGCGCGGCCTGGCGTAGTACTTTCGGAGAAGCAATCAGGGACGCAAGAAATCGGGCGGGCAGCAGGATGTCCACCGTACTGAGCTCCGGTTGGAGCGCGTCCAGAATCGCGTCGTTCATGTCAGGCAGGAAGAACAGCTGGTCGAGTGCAGATCTTGCCGGAATGTCTGCCGGACCCACCTCGGCACGAAGTGGCAGCGGCGCCTGTGGCTCGACAGAGCGCGCGACAATATTCAGGCCGGCCAAAAACTGACGTTCACTGGTTCTGATCGCAGACATGTATCGCCAAGCCCTGTTCAACAGTTAAGGAAATAACGTACGCATTGCAGTGCCGCGGACGCGAATGGCGCTGCGATCGCTGGAAAATAGAACGATTCCAAATTCTGGACGGTCGACGCGCAAGAGTTTGTGCCAAACGCTTGCATATTGTTCATCCCGCAGAAGAACAACGCATGAACTCGATCATTCGGCGAGTTACCCAAGCTTCGTAACGGGCAGGCCTTCAAACGAAGACAAGCGTTTTTATAGATATTTACGAACGGGTCAGACGATGCCAGATGTCACTACTTCTGTTACACGCCCCACGACGCCGGCAAGCGAACCGGCTGCAGCCGTCACCGGCGAAAACAAGGTAGCCAGCGTAGCCGATGCGGCAGAAGTATTCTGGATAGCATCCCGACTTTGCCAGGCATTGTTTTCCGTGCTGGGTGAGGTCGGAAAGTTCCTGAACCAGGCGCTTGAAAAAACCATCGCTGACTTACGGCTTAGAACAAGCGCGCAGGCGCTGTTTTTGAATTCCGGCCCACCTAATAACGGGACAATTACCAAGGACGAGCAAAAGTTCCCACTGGGAGGCACTGATGCGTCGGGTGATACATCAAATCCTGTGTCGACGAAGCGCGCGAATGATTTGCTTGATTACCTGCATTCTTTTGGACTAGCTCTGGAATTCCCCGCCTGGTTCGCCAAGGATCCGAGCAAGAAAGTCCTTAACGAAAGCAGAGAAGTACCACTCGGCGACTATAAAAAATGGCAAACAGATCTGACCAATCAGATCGAACGAATCAAGAACGACTCACAGGTTGAAAGTACGAAGGCAAAGGGAACACTGGATTCCAGTTCTGCCGCAATCGATCTGGCAACGGCAATCATCAAGATCCAGGTCTCAAATGCGCAGTCGGCTGCATCTGCTCTCAAGATGTAACGCAGGTGAACAGTCCGCTTGGCAGACCGCTGTATTAAAGGTTACGGAGTCATTCGATGCTTTCAACCCCGGCTCAAAACAATGTTGTGTCTAGCGAAGAAGATTCGAAAGACGCAACACAGGACGCGGCCTTATTCATCGACAAGCTGCTTGGTGTGTTGAACAGCGACATCCTGAGCGTGGAAGCTGCAGAAAAACTGTATGGCTTCGGATACGCCCTGTACGAACAAGGACAACTTGCGGAGGCTACGGAGACTTTTTTGTATCTGATTCTGTACTCAAAGACGCAGGCGAAGAATTATGGTGCGCTGGCTGCATGCTGCCATGTCCAACAAGATTTCGAGAAAGCTGCTTTGCTTTACCAGTTTTCCATAGAGCTGGGTAATACCGTGCCCGTCACGCATTTCCAGCTGGGCGAATGTTTTCTGAGACTAAACCGAAAATCGGAAGCACTTGAGCAATTCACACTTACCGCCAAACTGACTTGCAATCTCGAAAATCAATATAGCTTGTTCGAAAAATCAGTAGGTTTGATTGATCTGATTAAAAATTCGACTAACAAGAATTGCGCAGATAGTGATTGACGTTTTTAATGATTAACTACGAGGAATACAACACATGAATTTTCCCCTATCCGAAAAAAATTCTACTGAAGGAAGCCAGTACGACAAGATTTCTGGCGTCGAGATCAAACCGGAGCAAGAAGTTCAGCTTAACTTACGTGTCAACACTCCTGCAATACAGCGGTCGGACGAGCCGAACACTGAAAAATATAGCCAAACTCAGTTTAAAAGTCGTCCGTACCTGAGCCCTCCCGAGTTCTCGGCCATCGGGCTAATAGCTTTACTAAAAGAGTTACAACGAACGAACTCCAGTTCCGATCTCAGTTTCGCTTTCACGAACGCTAAACAGATTTCCGCCGAGCTGGATGTACGCAGAGCAAATGATGTTGAAAACAAAGCCACTTTGCGAGCACAGCAGGCTACAGAAGACAAAAAAATTGCAGAAAAGAAGATCACGAACTGGATAGTCGGAATTGCAGGTCTCGTAGCAGCATTTGTCGGCATCGGACTCGCGATCTTCTTTTCCGGCGGTGTCGCTGCAGTACCTGGAATAGTTGCAGCCGGCTTGGTGATCGGCGCTTTCATGGCTACGTTGAATGTGACGAATCTTATCGTCCAGGAGGCTGGTGCAAAGCGCCAAAACGTGTTTGGCGAGTCTGTCGCGGTAGATCTGTCTATTTCCGGCCTGGTAGAAGCCGATTTCGAGAAAGAGGTTGCCGTTGGGAGAATCAAAATCGTTGGCGTAAACGCAAGCTCCGAAACACCAGGTGCGATATCACGAGAGCAGTACGAAAAGGATAAAGGCACAGCGATACTTGTAGTAAATGTCATAGTCGGATGCGCGATGTTGATATTGGCAGTAGCCAGTCTTGGGAGTGCGTTCAATGCCGGTCGCGCCGCAGTCCAGGCCGGTACTGTTGTTGGTGAACAAGCTGGACAGACGGCACAGGCAACGACGCAAATTGCCCAGAATGCCAGTCGCGCTCAGTTGGCGGCTTCCGCAGTCGCAGCTGGCGCGTCTGCTGTCGGGGCGGCTGGCAGCGGGTTCAATGCCTATCTTTCATTCGGTTTAGGCATCATAAAAAATGACAAGGCTACGACGCTGATTAATGAGAAAGTGATCGAGGCTGCTATACAGGCACTTCAGCAGCGTTTCGACCAAAGCCAGCAAAGTTTCCAAAATGCGATGAACTTCCAGGAAACGCTTCGTACACGGATTGCTGAAGCTATGGAAAAATATTTTGGAATTACATCCAATATTATTAGGAACATAACGGTTTAAAAAATCGCCCCATCTATTTGAGAGACCATGATGAAAACCGAATCCACCACTCAAAATGTCAGTTTAATGACGCCCGCGATAATATCTGAAGCAGCTGTATCTTTATCTGTGGCGAAAGCGAAATTTGCCAATTCAGGCAATACCACATCTACTATTCCCTATTTGAATGTCAATCCAGCGATTTCCGAATCGATCTACGACGGCGAGCATATTGAAAACACATGGGACAGTTTGAAATCGAGGGAGTTGCAAGAAGGGCCATACAAAAATCTGACAGAAAAAGTTGAAGCAGGATTGAAGCTTGGTGAAACGATGACTTCTTCATTCCCGTCCATGGTCATCGCGTTCATTGTCATGTGCATTCAGCTATTTGCCAATCTACAAAAAGCGCAAATGGACAACGTGATGAATCAGCTTACTCTTATGCTGGCAGATATGAAACGACAGATTGAGTCAATGAAGGCCGAGCAACTAAGCAATTTCACGAAGGATATGTTATTGGCCGGGATTGAAACAGCCAGCGCTGCTGTGCAGCTGGTTGGAAGTAGCTATTCTACTGGCAAGCTCGGTACCAAAATAACCGAGCAATCGACCCTTAACAATAAAGACGCGCCAGGAAAAACCAAGCTTGCTATAGACGCGAAATCTGAAGCGCTGGAAGGAAAAACTGGAACAGCCTCAACGATGTCAAAAAACGAGGCTTTGTCATCTGATGGACAGAAAGAAATCGTTACTGAGATAAACAGTGTCAAAGAGAATGTGAAAGCCGCAAACGTGAAACGACAGGCTACCGATGCAGATTCAGCCAACGATACAATTACAGCGGACGAGCTTGCACGAAAAACCAGCACGATCCGTTCGGAAGTCGATTTCATAAATGCTCGTCAACAAGCTATTACCGCAGCTTCTGGATTAATGAAGGCATTCAGTCCACTTGCCCAAGGCATCTTGGGATCCGAAGCGACCGCGCATCAGATTAAAGCGAGAGAAGCAGAAAATGCCAAGGAAATCAATAACAGTTTTTCCAGGCAATACGCCGAGGCTGCAACAGGAATGCGCGATGTAATCATGAAGTTGCTTGGCTTGTTGCAGGATCTTCAAAGTATGGATCCAAACAATGCCTTGGCGTCCAGTCGAAAAATGGCATAGCTTTTGAAGGTCAACAAAATGTCAGCACTAGCGAGCAGCGGCGTAGGCGTAGGCGAAGAAGGTTTAGCCGAAGAAGGTTTAGCCGAATTCAAAGTGCTTACGAATACACTAACGTCGCTACTCAAGATAAGCGCACCCTATTCGGATGCAGAGTTATATGCACTCTATGACGTTGGCGTTCATTTTTATCAACAAAAAAACTTGACCGATGCATCCCGCATATTCGGCATAGTTAACGTCCTGTCGCCATTTAATTGTTTCTTTCTCATTGCTCAAGGAAAATGTCTCAAGAGTCTTGAAGCATATGGGGATGCATTTGAGATCTTTCATTTAGCTTGGTCCCTGAACAAGTTCGATCCCGAACCAGCGCTACACGCTGCCGAATGCTTGATGTTAGGCGAACAGAAAGTTAGGGCAATTGAGCTGATACATCAACTTCTTGAATCTTCCACAATAACTGAAGCAAACTGCGACATTCTGCAGAAAGCGAAAGCATGGCTTGATTTGTTGACTTGTAAGGAAACAAATGCGTAAACCTGCCTCTTGCTCCTCCGTCCTGAGCAGTGCTGAAGTGCGCCTTTTAATGGAAGTGGGCTTTATGTCCTGCGGCGCTGGCAACATCAAAGCGGCAGAGTCGATATTTTCAGGACTGCATGTACTACGCCCTGATGAGGCTTCGTCTTTTATCGGCCTTGCAATGGCGCGCATCGAGGCCGGCGCCGCTCAGGATGCTGTGGCCATGCTACGGGGAGCGGCAGGCTTCCCATTCTCCAAAAACATCGAGTACAAGGTCTTTCTCTCGATCAGCTTGATCGCGGCAGGCCAACGTAATGAAGCAGAACGCGAATTACATAAATTGCTTTCCGAATTCCGGTCTGACTGCCCAGAACGCAAACTGGCGGCAGCATTGCTTGCTTGTCACGGACTGAATACTCGCATCATTCAAGCACCCCGGCAGTCCAAAGACAATACGGTACCAGTCGGATATTGAACTGAATAGGTTAAGGATAAATCATGTTAGATGCAGCAGCTGCAGTCAAGCCACTCAGAGACCAGGACGACCCGGACGGTTCAACTCCAGCGACTGGCGCATTAACCGATGAAGAATCATCGGCGGCGGGTTGGCTCTCCGAAGCGCTTACGCCATCTGCTTCCCCTATCGCTGCAACAAGCGAAGCCATCGCGGGGCCTTCTCAAAAGGGTGTTGCCAACATGGGAGATGCGATTCTCAGAGGCTTGACAAGCGTGAGCAGCGATTTTATGAAAACGGCAGCAAAATTACATGAATCTATGGAAAGTAACGGTGGCGGAGCACCTAGCATTATGGGTGCATTACGAATGCATATGGAATTCACCTTGGTTTCGACCCAGGCAGAAGTAATTTCCAAGTGCGTAAGCAAGTCGGAACAAACGATAGAGCAGCTGGTGAAACAGCAGTGATGGCATGGATTTGTATGAGCTTTCGATCTGTTCGTAGCCTCTATCTGGGCGTAAGCCTAGGCATTGGCATAATCATCAGTGGCTGTTCACCATCGGTGGAGCTACTTAGCGACGTTCCGGAGGGTGAAGTCAATGAAGTGCTGTCGGCACTAATGGCCGCCGGCATAAGCGCCTCGAAAACGACTGGCAAGGAAGGACTAGCTAGCATAGCGGTGGACCAACGCCAGATTGGCAAGGCAATCGCAAAACTGAATGCGGAAGGTCTGCCACACGAGCGGTTTGCAAAAATGGGGGATGTTTTCAGGAAAGAAGGACTGATTTCGTCGCCGCTTGAAGAGCGGGCCCGTTACCTTTGGGCGCTGTCACAGGAGCTTTCATCCACGGTGTCACAGATCGATGGCGTCCTGAAGGCGCGAGTACACGTTGTTTTACCAGAGCGAAGCAGTGGGACTGACCCTGCCCTACCTTCTTCGGCAGCGGTCTTCATTAAATACCGCAAGCTCTATAACATGGAAGAAGCGAGTACACAGGTCAAGCGGCTGGTAGCCAATAGCATACCGGGACTGACAATTGAAAAGGTGTCTGTCATTTTATTGCCGGCAATGCCGGTTGTAAGCAAGGAAGATTTTCCAGAAGGCGGCAAAGATGCAAAGGTGTGGGGCTATCGCGTCGCGAGCGAGAGTGTTACCGGTCTAAACGCGTTACTCATTACCATGCTAATTCTTATGATCTCCGCATTGGGAGCCGCCCTTATTATGGCGCTTAAAATTTCCGGAATCAATTTTTTCCGTTATGTGCCTGCGTGGAAGTCCAAAACGAATGTAGACGGTGGGAAGCGCTTGTGACAGGTACAGACAACTTACTAACCTTGCATACGAGATCGCCGCTAATGGCGCAAAGGCTTTTCGAGTTTAATTTTTGTCCATCCGGCTACATTCATCCATCCCGTCGCAAGCAATTCGATGATGGAAAGCTTCATCCTTCTGTGTGGGAAACAACCCGTGCCCTACCTGCACTTTCACGACATATTTTGAAATGTCTGGACATCGAAAACAAGGCATGTTTCGATCTTGGTTTCGTACAGTGGCCGCTGCTGCTCATGCAGCCGCAGCAGTTAACCCGGCTACAACGTCATCTAGCCGCCGTTATCTTCAACCCAATAATTCGGCGCTGTGTGCTTCATGACGAGGTTGTGATGTGGCGCAACAGGCTAGGCGCCGATGCGTACAAATTTGCGCTAAACGGCTTTGAATTTCTGCCGCGAAAACTATGGCCGCATACTGACTTCGATGTGTCTCAACTCGAGGCCATAAGTTATGGCCTGATACAAGCGGCAATGACACCGGTAATGAGACCGGCACGCCTACGCGCAGTGCTTAAACTTCCGACGATCTCCGAACCTTCCAGCTTCGACCCTGACTGTGCACAGAAATTAGTTACTACACTTATGTCCATATTGGAGCCGGAATGGCGTTCATATTTTCCAAGAATCCAGCATTAAAGCAGCCAGAAGAATCACGTAAAATTATTCGAGGTAATGACTTCTGGGCATATCGTCTCGCGTCAGATATCGTCCATGACGCGTTTTTACATGGCCAGAGCATCACCCATACAACCGAACTTGCCTTTCTGAAGGAACAGGCACGTGGTTACCAGGATGGGCTACAAAAGTCTAGTTTGGAATCTGCTGTACACATGATGGACATCGTTAATAGCACCATTCTATATTTGGAAAGCACGGAACAGCAATTTTCTACTCTTGTCCACGAGGCAGTAAAGCAGATAATTACCGATTACGATGAAAAGGAAAAGACACTATCTGTCGTAAAGGCAGCGATGAGTGCAATGCGTGGTCAGAAACAGATAGTTTTAAAGGTTAATCCGGAAAAAGTCGACCACTTGATATCCGAATTAAATTCTCTACACCAAGCCTTTCCAACCGTTTCACACATCGAGGTCGTGGGCCAAGCGGATATTCCGGCAGATGCGTGCATAGTACACACCGAAATAGGAAGTGCCGAAGCAAGCATTTCATCTCAGCTAGAAGCGCTCAAGTCGTCACTACGTCGGGTAATCGGCTCAGCCGGAAAATCGGACGTAGAAGGAGAGCCAACTATTCTAATCAAAATCCCAACCGAGGCTGGAAATTTTTCTCCGTTTCGCGTAAACGAGTACCAGGCCGGCCTAGATGGAAAATTTTAGAATTGCAGAAAGCAGTAACTATATTCAAGCGGCCTCACTGATATCTTGCAAAGCGAAAAGCTCTATTTTCAAAAATTCGACATTAGCCTCGTCAGCAGTTTAAGCCAAGGCCGCCGACAAATTTCGCAAGCGGCCTAAGCATTGTCAGAAAACCAGTTTCACACCCTTTTTCTCCAGCTGCAGTCTCAAGCCAGCCCTCGCCCTTGATACCCGGCTCCGTACAGTTCCCAATGGAATGCCAAGCTTCTTAGAAACATGCAGATAAGACTCTTCGTGGATTGCTACCATGCTAAGAACCTCACCCATTTCTTCTGGCAATTCAGCTAGCGCAGCGAATACGATTTGCAACATTTCCCTCTGGTTTAGATGTTCGCTTAGTTCGATTGCGTTGGATGCGACGTTACTAAGGCTCTCCTCGGTTTCAAACTTGTAGATCCGATGTGGCGCCCGGCTAAGATAGTTTCGCACCATATTCATTGCTATCCCAAAGAGCCACGTCGAAAGCTTGGACTCTCCGCGAAACGTTGCTATCGTCCGGCTCGCTTCAGCAAATGCCTGCTGGGCAATGTCCGCGGCGTCATCAGGGTGATCGACATATTTACTAACAAAACGGTAGAGCCTTCCCTGATGCTGTGCAACAAGTTGCCGGAACAGCTTTTCCCTGTCCACCAAGTCAGGTACAGGCTCGGAAAAGGCCGTTACACCGCTCAGTGCGGGATTTACCTCTAGCTTGGTGAGTGCGTGGATACTTTCGGACGTTACGGCCATGATGATGCTCCTTGAAGGCATTTGTAAAGGCTGCTGCTTTAGTGCATAACGCAATTGCGAAAGAGATGCGTCAAAGGAAATGAACCTGACGAACCGATTCGGCAAGCCAGGCGCATTGACGGAGATGAGGTAAATCGTGGCGGCGATACGGTGAATAAAATGCAGAAATTGCGGAGGAGAAAAAAGCCTGGATGGTCGCCGACGCGCCAGGAGCGTGTCGTGTGAGGGATTTTAAAAAAATTGTCTAGCAGCACAAGAAATACTGGCAAGACCGGCTGGAAGGCAAACATGATTTCGAGATCTCCCTAATTGATGGGATTGACTTTCTCGAATCATTGCTTATGCGCTACCAGACACCCAGAATAATTAGGATGTACTAACATTTAGGCATGTATAGCCAGTATTTATGTGCAAGAGGAAACGTTAACACGCCCATTCAAAATTGCAAGGGTGCGGGACTTCTGTTATCTAAAGAAAAATTTTAATCGCTTTAAAGTCGCGAAGCGGATGCCTTTATTTAGCATCCTGCTCTTTCAAAATGTGCTATGAATTTATGTAATTAATAACGTGGATAGTCTAAGTTGGAGGTGCTTTCGGATTGGTTCGTATCACGCATTTTGACGCTGGATACTTGCTACTCCCTCCCTTTCCAACCTTATATGTTCTTTCCAAAATTTAGCGTTCAGCATTTCTACGAGAGCAATATCTTTATTTAATTTATTAATTCGGTCACTTACATCTTTTGAAATATTTTTCGTAATCTCATTAATCTCACTGAATGTTTTGTATTTATCGCTTAAATTTTTTTGACTTTTCTTTAGTATTTCTTTTTGCTCCACGCTCAGCAGTATTGTCGCCGGAAATTGTTTGAGCATCGCGTCAAATCGGACTACGGCAGATTCCACATCATCCGCAGCCGCCATAATCAGGTTTTTTTGTCCGCCGCCAGTAGCAACCGTTAACAGCTCAATTATCCTATCCATCCTGGCGTTCAAGCTATCCAACTGTTTTTCAATCTCCTGATATCGCTTCAGATTAGTTAATATCCGTGCATGTTCCTGGTTGAGCTTCACTATTTTTGTGATTCCCAATATATCGAAAAGACTGGACTTCTTTTGTTCTTTCGTTTTGATGACCGGCCGGCCACCTACAGGAACGTTACCACCTACATCCGGGTCGAGCCCGGCATTTGCGTCCAGTAAATCTGGCGCCTCATTTCTAAGCGGGGGTTTGCTGGACGAGGACAAGTTAGCCATAAAATTCTCCTAAGCAACTTTGCCAGCATCAAGCCAGCGAGATAAATTGTTGGTTGAAATTTTCCACAGTGTTCGGAACTTCGTCCTGCAGAAAATAGGTCGACTGCCAATATTCCGCTCGCCAGGTAATTTCTGTCATGGTCAACAAAAGGTCATCCCCGGAAAGCTCTGCCAGCGTGGCCGCATGCGTGTAGATAACGGCAGCGGCGGCCGCGTCGTAACAGATCGCCGCAAGCCCACTTTCCGAAAGCTCCCGGTTTAGATGCATGAGCCGATATAGAACATCCGTTCTTCTCGTATCAGGCAACGGACCAAAAGATGCCTGGATCAGGACTTGCCGGGGATGCTGCTCAAGTGAATGCGATACCGTGAAAGCCATTCCTTCCAAAGTCATTTCCATTACAAGTATGGCGTCATCCCGTAGCTCTTCGTCACGCTCCGGATAAGAAAGCGCTTTGCACAGGCCATTAACCAGGTTCATGAACGCTTTTCGTTCTCTATAGATCGATTCCATGCCTAGACTCCGGTTTTTTAACAGGACTGCGATTACGCTAGCGCCGACGAGACATGTCCCATCGCGCCGGGTTTGCCGACTTCGGCGCCGGACAACGTCAGCCGCCATTCGCATGCCATTACTGCCGTTTCACGCATTGCCTGGAGAAGCGCGGCGCCACTTGCCTGGTCGAGCGGCAACGAAGCGCTGTACAGGACGGCGTTGTCCTTGATGTCGCCGGAAAAGGTGCCACTGAAGTTCTTTGCCAGTTCCAGGTTTTTCACGAGCAGGCCAATGAGTACATCGTCGGGGGCATCCGTTGCAATGTTGCCGAGCCTGGCTTCCATCAGGCAGTGCTTGCCATTGGTTCGCGGGTTATGGACGACTTCAAATATCGTGCCGTCGACCTCAAGCTCCATGACCAATGACGTATCCGGATCATGCGTCATCGCCGGCGGTTCGAAATGTAATTCCCGAAACACTTCTTCTATTACTTCGATAAACCGCCGTCTCCAGCCGTAGTCATTGGACATAGAATTTCCTTTCACTATTAAACGATAAAGGTGACGCAAAGATGCATCGCGCTGGAACGCTCGAGTATCGATAGGACGCTTAGTCAGGTTTTATTCAGGATGAGTAGCGGCAAGGTCTCTGCAACGTTTTTCTCGCGTTGTTCAGCGTCCGAGCGGCGAGCTAGCGCCCGATATCCGACTATGCTGTCCGCCTCCGCGATAACGGAATTCATCCATTTCTTTTGCGTCTGGACCACATCTGCAAGCAGGTTAACGCGTGCGGTCTTTCTTTCGTCCCGTTCGATGCGCGCACTGATGAGATCGAAGCGCCGGGATATTTCCGGCGTGTACAGCGCTACTGCCGGGTCGCCGGTAGCGGCAAGCCGCAGCAAGGCTTTTTCCGGATTGGCTAGACGCGCCTGGGCAAGCTGCTGCAGCGCAACCGGCGTGCTCGATGCAGCCGCACGGGAAAGCAGTTCCAGAAATTCATACAGCGTCTGACGGTCACGAGCCGGCGATATCTTTTCCCTGCCATTTGCGCTATGCGGGCCAGTGACCTTGTCGTTCTCGGCTGGAATACCAGCCATCTCTGGCATTGCGTCAGCAAGGCCTGATTTTTCTGGAAGAAAATTCTTCGCAGATCCAAGATGGCCATGCGACGAATCTCCCATAGTCATCAGAAAAGCGTCCATAAATCGATAGCTACCTTCTAGGCGCGATGTTTCGGCAGAACCGGCGCTCGTACCGGAGGCGCCTTTTCGCTGTTCGAAAAGCGTTTCAAGCGCTGCTTCCAGTTCCGGAGTGAGTGTTTCTGACTGAATGGCGTTTGTCTGCACTTCGTGCATTATCCGATCGAACAAATCTTCCAAAGCATCCATAGCGGCTAGAGAACCATCGCTTCGACTTTGTGCAAAAGCATTCTTCAATTTTTGGGCCCAGCTAAGGGCGCCGAGCTTTCCCGTCTGGACTGGTTCCGCACTGATCCCGGCGCTTTCCATCTCTGCTTCCTGCATATGTTGGAATGCAGCAGGCAAACGCGCGTGCTTTTGAGATGCAATAGTCGTCGGCAAAGCGGGGTTGCCAGCGTTTTTCCTATCAATGTCCGGCCCGGCAACTTCGTTTCTGCGATCTTGCGCAAGTGGTTCTAGACTGGACCGAGGATCAAGTAATTCGGCGTTATCTTCCATCGCCTTCGCGGAAGCGCTACGACTTACATCGAGCGCCAGGCCGAGCAAGTCCAGCTCCCGGCTATCGGCATTTTCCATTTCCTCCGCTGCAGCAGAGTTGGCGCTTGCCAGTTCTTTCTCCTGCCGACGACCATCCAGTGCCCTTTTGCCGGAAAGCCTCGATTGCATTTCGACCGATGGAAGCACAAGACGGCTGGTTTCACGAAGTTGCATCTGGTGCTGGCGCGCCAGTTGGCGCCGGCGCTCTTCCGCCAGGAAGTTATCTTGCCCAGGCCGATCGATAGAAATTCTGTCTATGGAAGACATGCCGGTTTCTCCTATTTTTGTTCAGGAAGCCGAAGGGCTTCGCTGTGATCTGCCTTGGCTTCATTTGCGAGACGGGCGACCGCCTGGTCTGCCGCCTGCCTTTGCTCCTGCCCCGGAAAATACAGGGGAAGCTTTTCACTTTCATAGTAGGAAAACAGCAGACTTGCAGGGTCGGCGACAGGCGTATCCGTCAAGTTCAAGAAGAAAAAAATCCGGTCGTTCTCGGGTGCCAATGCATGGATGTCGAGACGCGAGAAACCGCTACGCATGAGGGCGCCGAGCGAACGCGCATTGTCCTTGTAAGCAGAGGTAAAGACATGCGCGACTCCCTGGCATTTGGCGAGGGCACATAATAGGCAAGCGGCTTCGACGGACAATCGCTCGCCTTGAAAGTCGACACCTATCCAAAAGCAGAAATAGGCTTCCTGTGCGGTCACAGAAAGACAGACGTAGCCAACGAAGCCGTGTTCGCTGTGCATGAGCGCATAAGGTTTCCGACCGGGTTCGGCGACATGCTCAATTATCCATTTGCGAGTCGCTTCCAATGTCGTCAGCGACTGCAAACCGGTCATGAATGCAATTTGAGGATCCCGATACTGATGCGATAGCGCTTCGGCATGTCCGACGTCAAGCGGCTCCAACGATATGGGCAAACGCTGGCTCGAAACGCTTGTGCTCCAGCCGCCATTCCAGCCTAGGACTTTGGCCGTGACCGCATGCATTACCTCCTGCACCGTGGCATCGCTGGCGTCAAGCGCCGCAGCGCGTTTGATCAGTCCAAGCGCTTTTGTCCCATGACCCGTACGCATTTCGCACCAGGCTAGGTGCGCCAGGTCAAGTGCGTGTTCACCGTGCACCTCCATACCGCGTGTCAGGACCTGACGAGCGAGACGCCAGGCGCCGACTCGCATTGCCGCCGGTGCAAGCTTGCGATGCAACGCCGGCCTGTGCGCCACGGGCAGATGATTTAACCAGATACGTTCGAGCGCTTCTGACCATGCTGTGCGTTCGACCCGTGGGTTGCTACGCAAATCGTCGACAATGGCAAACGCCGCTGCGTTGAAGACAGCGGGATCGTACTGGGCCCGGCGTATCAGCGCCAGTAACACGTTGAGCCTGCTACCAGATCGCATGGACGCAACCGCGCGCGCCGCCTCTACCAGCGATGGGGCGTCGCACGCGTCGCCTGACTTCAAGAAAGCAAGGGCTGCGGAAAGCGCGCGCGACGGGTCCGGAAGATTGCCGACCGTTAGCTGGACTGCGCACCCCGGACGAAGCTCGGATTGCCAGCTTATGGCGCCCATGGTCTTGCCATACTCGTCCAGCAGATAGAAATTTACCGGCATCGCCGCACGACTACGATAGTGGGCAATGAGGTCCGAAAAATGGTGCAGGCGTATCTGTCGTTCCGACACCAGGCCAGGAGCAGAGGCAAGAATGAGATAGCCGCTGCTGGCAAGCGATGCGATGCGTTCATGCATGGCGATCGCCCCCATAGGCAAAGGGATAGGCGCACTGTTAAATTTGCTCAGGCAACTTTTTATTAACGACGTCAGCCGATCATTGACATGCCCGGTTTGTAGCGGGTGCCACTCACGGGCCTCCTCGGCCGGGCTGGTGCAGTTGGCCAGATTCCCGACTTTCGCTTCAAGCAGTCTTCCATAATGGACCGCGCAGAGTCTCTGCTCAAGCCTTTCCCATCCATCGTGTGCCAGCACTGCCACCGGGTTGATGGGGCGCCAGGGAAGGCGTTTGCCCGGGTGCAGCAAGCAAGGGTCGTCGCGACCAGGATCCCAGAGTAAAGGCACGATTTTGTTGGCTTGCAAACAAGCCCGCACCTCGGGTTGCCAACGCGATGCATCCAACAGTGCGCGGCTGGGGCCGACCAGCAAGTAGCGCAGGGCACCCACAAAATCCGGTAGCAAATGCAGGCGCTGCGCTAGTGCCCGCAACATGATCAGCGACGATTCACCTGAACCTGGCATGAGGTCGAGAACATCCAGTGGCTGGTCGGGATCAAGGGCTTGCTGGACGTTGGCGGCCTGCCAATACGCGATTACTGCGTCGGCCCAGACAGATGCCATCAATGGACTGAAATTCTCCGGCTCCTTCGTCGACATGTGGAGAGGGGGCGCGGGATGCGGGCGCCCAATGGAAGCGCCGCCTCTCCTGGTTGCACCTTGCTGGTTCGTCGAGCTGGTGAGTATGTCCATTCCGTGCTTTGTCCAGGTTACCTATTTTTGCTTTGTAACGAGGGAGCGAAATTAATCTGCGCATCCATACGCATTTTTGATGCATTCATATCCGGGACTGCCGCCCTGACCGGATCGTTGATCGCTTGCGCCCCTCCGGCTGACCCTGCCGGAACAGGCGTGCCAGGTGGCGTTGCATGAGAGACCGCCGAAATCGGCTTGCTACCTTCGGGGTGGATGATCCGGGGCGTGATGAGAAACAGACGCTGCTTGCGCTCCACGGTCGATTTGTTGGTCGAAAAAAGTCCGCCGACCAGGGGAAGGTCGGCAAGAATTGGGACGGCATCCTTTTGCTTGATGCTCGTTTCGGAGTTGAAGCCGCCGATCAGGAGACTTTCGTGCTCGGCCATCACTGCCTGAGTGCCGATATTGCTACGCCGGATAGTAGGAAGCCCCTGGATGGTGACATCGGTCCTTGTGCCGTCTTCGATGTCTACGACCAGCTGCACCGATTTTCGACCGCCCTCCTCGATCACGTGCGGCGTTACTTTTAACGTAACACCGACTGATATCGGCGTCACGTTGGCAACCCGCTCACCGACCGACTGAATGTAAAACGTTTCGGCCAGATCGATCAATGCGCCCTGATTATCGATAGTCAGTATCGAAGGTCTGGATACGACCTTTGCCTGCCCCTTGCTTTCCAGAGCATTAATGCGGGTTACCAGGAAGTTCGCTGCGTTCGAAATGATCGTTGCAGAATTGGCGTTGCCAAGCGAAAGGATGGCTGAGGGGTTGCTGGTCAATCCTGCCGGGTCGCCGACATTGGCACCGAGCCGACCTACTCGCGCATTCCAGTCCACACCCAGTTCAGCAACCTGGCTGGCGTTTACGTCCAGAATCATCGCCTCGATTTCGACCAGTAGGCTAGGCACATCCAGCAACGTGATCATTTGGCGGTAAATTTGCATGTTTTCCGGTCGGTCTTTCACAATCACCGCGTTCAGGCGCGGGTCAGCCTGGATGACAGCACGGCTTTGCGTGCCAACTGCCGACGGAGCCACGGTCACGGAACCTGGCTCGGGCTTAGCGGTCCGGCCGTTATCGCCGTTCAACGGTGTGAGTGGACTGAGCTGGCCACGGAGCGGTGACGCAAGGTCCGAGAGGGCAATGCTGGTGCCTGTTCTGCTCTCCCCGGAAATCAGCCCACGCAGGATGCTCGCAATGCCGGGCGTAACGATCTGCTTGTCCCGATAAAAAATCGTCCGGTCGTCTACTGGCGCATGCCTGAGTCGGAACACCTGTAACTCCTGGTCCGGCGGCATCGCTGGAAGTTCGACAACCGACCGGACCACCATGTCGACATAACTGGGCGGGCCAGATACCAGAACGATTCCGCGCTCGACGACCTCTCCCCAGCCAAATTTGGGATCGATCACACCAAGCTCGGTCAGCGCCATTTTCAAGCCGGCGGCAGAAATGCCGGGAGGCGTCAGAGACCGTGTCACGCGCTCGTTGCTTCGACTGACGTACAGCGTACCGTTCTGGATAAACCAGCTCAGACCGTACCCGCTGCCGAGCTGATTCAGGAATTCAGCCGGGTTGCTGGTAGTGAGCTTGCCATTTACCACCGACACGGATGAAGAAACCGCTGCACTTAATTGCGCCTCCAGGCCGAATATCCGGCCGAAGCGCGTCAGTACCTCGGGCAAGAGCTGGCTGTCGGCGATGTAGGTAAAGCTGGCGTCAGGCAGCGGTGAGCCGGCCGAAGCAGGCGTACCGGCAAGGACGATCACCAGGACGAGCGCGCTGCTTGCGAGATTGAACTTCGGCGAATCGAGCCGGAAAAATTTCTGTATTCGAGAATCTGACATGACACCGCCTAAAGAACACCGACCAGGCGACGCCAGCCGGCAAGTGCATTGACAAAGTCGTCCAGCGAGGCGCTGAATTGGGTGCGATCGGTTTTCGCCGGCAAAACTTGCTGTAGAACCAGCATCCGGCCGCCTGTTGCAAGCGCAATCCATTCCGGATGACCTTCCAACCTGCTGCCAGCTTGTGCCAACAGCATTTCCAGAGTGGTTCGACGGCTGCGAGGTTCATCCGGAAGCTGAAATACTCGCGCCTCCAATAGCAGGTCCCCGTGTGCCAGCGTCAGGAAAGTGACGCGATACTGGCTGTCGAAAATCAGGCTGAACGAGCCATCGGCATTTTGCGCAGGTTCGCCAGCCTTCAGCGCAGCAAGATACTGCCGAAGGCTTTCGTGGAGCATGACTGTCACCATGAGCCCTGCTCGCGCTCTTGCGCCAGGCGGCGAAGGGCAATCAGAACTTCTGCCACCGGCTCCACCAGTTCCGACGGGATGTAATGATCGACGGAGGCCTCTGCCATCAGGCGATGTGCCAGTGGAATATTCTGCATCACCGGGATACCGCATTCCCGCGCGATACGCATGATTTCATGGGCAATTACGCCTTTTCCCTTATTCAAAACGACAGGAAGCGGCGTTTCCGCTTCGTCGAAGAAAAGAGAGATGGCAAGGTGCGTAGGATTACTGACTACGACAGTTGCCTTGCGTGTCTTGTTTGTCGACTCACTCATGGCGATGTCTTTTGCCATTTGCTTCCTGTGACCCTTGATTTCAGGGTTACCCTCAAGCTGCTTGTATTCCTGCTTGATTTCCTCGATCGACATGCGCAGGCTTTTTCGATGCTCGAAACGCTGGTATAGAAGATCCAGCAGCGCGATTGCACTAAAGGCGATAAACGTAAAAATGATCAGCTTCCTGAGCATGGCTGCCAGCGTGACGCCAGCCGCCTCGAGGCCCGCAGGCGGGATCTTCACCAGGTCCTCCAGCGAACTCCGGATGATGTAATAGACGACTGCGGTAAGAACGACGACCTTGACGATGGATTTCAAGAACTCGACGATATTTTTCATCGAGAACATCTGCTTCAGATTCGTGATCGGGTTCAGCCTGTCGCCCTTGGGCATGAGCACTTTGAAAGACAGGAGCAGGCCGATCTGGATAGTCTCCGAGAATATGCCGACGACAATGACAATAAGAATATAGGGCATCAAAATGAAGGCTGTTTCCGTCGCCATCGCTGTCAATACAGCCGGTAAGGACGAGGCAAAGTTTTCATGGCCCAGGCTGGCAGGAAATTCGATCACCTTGATCATCTGGGCGATCAGTCGCTCAGCATCCATCAAGGTGTATCCCAGCAGCGCTCCGACGAGTAGCGTCTGCGTGAAATCCTTGCTTTTGGCAACCTGCCCGTTTTTCCTGGCTTCTCTTAGCTTGTGAGGTGTCGGCTCCTCTGTTTTTTCGCTGCTCATGGCTGCCTGAATATCATGCTCAAGTCCTGCAAGCCCAGTTTGCCTATATCCTTGACGGCATCGATCGAATAGTCGAAAAGTACCGTTACATAAATTGCGAACATGAACATCGCAATGCCACTCTTGATCGGCATGGCCAGGAAAAACACCTGAAGCTGCGGCACGAAACGACTTATGATCGCGAGGCCTATTTCTGCAAGAAACATGGCGAACATGACCGGCGCACTCATGATGATGGCCAGCCTCATCATCCGGTCAAGTTGGGACAGGAGAACTGCTGGCGTGCTCGCGTCGAGATCGGGAAGAACCGAGAATACCGGCCAGAGCCGATAGCTGTCCTGGATAGCAGCAATGATCAGCGTGAAGCCGCCGGTTATGAATAGCAGGACCACGATGGTCTGGCTGAACAGGTCTCCCAATGGCGAACTGTCATGACCGGTCAGCGGATTCAGGGTTTGTGCAATGCTGGCGCCACGCTGGTTGTCGACATAGGCGCCCATTACTTCGAATGCCCAAATCGGCACGGCAATGATAAACCCGAGCAAGAATCCAATTAACGCTTCCTTGAAGCAGATAAGGATAATATGACCGACACTCCGGTCCATCGCCATTGCCGGGTCGATTAAACCAGGCACAAGAAAGAGTGCAAGTCCACCCGCAACGCCCATGCGCAGCATGCCGGGCAAGGCCTGGCGGTTAAACATCGGCAGGACTGAGAAAATAGCGAGCAGACGAGGCAAGGCGAAGCTGAATGCGGTCAGCTCGGGAAAGGGCCATAAGATCCAGGAGATCGGCATCTCAGCGAACCATGGTGGGAAAAGTATCGAAAAGGAAAACCGTGTAGTTAAAAATTTCGCCACCCATCCATCGAGCGGTCAGGAATATCGTTATGGCCACGGCAATCAGCTTGACGCCAAAGGACAGGGTTTGCTCCTGAATCTGGGTCAGCGCCTGAACAAGGCTGAATAACACGCCGACGATAGACGCAACCAGTATCGCCGGCATGGAAAGCCATAGCGTCAGGAGCAGCGCCTTGATAACGACCGATGTCAGGTCGGGTATGTCCATGTCACGAAAGATGGTAGGTTTGAACAAGACCATGAATCAGTCTCGACCACCCGTCCACCATTACAAAAAGGAAGAGCTTGAGCGGAAGCGAAATGGTGACCGGCGACACCATCATCATGCCCATCGCCATCAGGATGTTTGAAATGATCAGGTCTATGACAATGAACGGCATATAGAGCAAAAATCCAATCTGGAATGCGGACGTGAGTTCCGACACCATGAACGCCGGCGTCACGATCAAAAAATCTTCCGGACTGGCATCGGCCGAGAGCTCGGCAGGCCACATCTGGCGGGCACGGTCGAGAAAAAAGTTGCGCTGATCGCGACTGCTGTTGGCAACCATGAATTTTCGTACAGGCTCTGCCCCCTTCCGCACTTGTTGAATGAGCTCCGGAATCGCCATGTTTTCCTGCGCAATCTTTTCAAGAGAAATCAGCTTTGAAATCTGGTTGCCTACCGGCGCCATCACATACACCGTTAGTAACAGGGCAAGTGCGTAGATGGCAAGATTTGGTGGCGCCTGCTGAACGCCCAGTGCACTGCGGATCAAGGACAGCACGATGGAAATCTTCAAGAAAGAAGTCATCGTGATAATTAGAATAGGGACCAGGGAAAATATGGCGAGCGCGAGCGATAGCGCAATCGGATCAATCGAGCGCATGCGCAACCTCTCCCGGCCTGGCAGACCGATAACCCTCAGCTGCGCCGCTCACTCAAGCTGGCCGGTGAGGCTAAGAACCGCAACGCCGGTTCGTCCTTCAATATCCACAAGCTCACCTTCTCCGATGCGCATGCCATTGGCGCGTATCGTCACGCACTGGCGCAAGTCACGCCCGAGATCGAAGACGTAGCCGGGCGCTACCATTTGCAGTTCGCTGAGTAAGAGCACGCGCTCTCCCAGATCGAATGTAAGCCTGACCGGGAGTTCGCTCACGATCTCGTTCATGGCGTGCTCGTCTTCCTCATAGGAATCATCCATTGTGTTGTGCAGCCCTTCCGTTACTACAAGTTGGGCGCCCGATAAACGAGCGCGAAAAGCGGCATTGTTAGTGACCATGACGGTCAATGTCTGCGGTCCGTGCAGAAAGCTTTCGTCAAGGAGAATGACATCGCGGACTTGTATCGACGTGTAAGCGGACAGCGGGATAGCGGTTGTCCCGATGACAAACTGGATACGGACCGGGAGCATTTGCAAGCTCAGGTTTCCGCTTTCTCCATGTTCGCGATTTCTTGCAGACACTGAGGCAAACGTCATTGCCGAGGCATCAAGCACCAAGGTGCCTTCGTGCTCCTGTCCGGCGCAGTTTGCGTTCCAGGCGATCGCCTCCCTGCCCTCCAGATCAATTTCATCAGCCAATTGTTCGCTGACGAGTACAAGGCTTTTTATGCGTAATGATTTCTTGCTTACCGCTTCCAGTTGATCAGCAAGTTCGGCCACGGCTGATTCGACCAGTGCAAGTCGAAGCTGATCCGGCAGTGCCGACACATCGGACGCCTGAAGCAGTGCCTGGGTTGCCGACTCCAGCCAGTGCAAATCTGTAAGAACGGCGATTTCGGCCCCACCCCAGTCAGCCACGAGCCTGACGCCTCTTTCCTTTACTGTGCGGACAGGCCGTAGCCTGCATGCCCAGGCATGACCGAGCCACATGAACGCGATGTGCAGTCCTCCCTGGTAAAGGATGTTCTGCGCAGCCATTTGTGCAGCGGACATTTTCCGAAGCTGTAACGCCTCGGTCATACAGTTGGACTACCTTCCCAGTGGAATACCGCGCAGGTCGCCTCGGCGTCATGCGCGCGTTGGACAATCACACGCACAGCGCATTGCAAGCGGCTGCCAATATCTTCCGCAAGTTTCGCCGATGATCGATCAAGCCATTGACGGGTGCCATCTCGACTGGCAGTCAGCTCTATGTGCAGTTCGCCGTACTGGTCGAAAATGCGTACCCAGGTATCGGGAATCAACATATTCGCCAGTCGTAGCCTGACTTCCCGGACGGTGCCATTTCCACTGCACACCCAAAGCCGTTCTATCTCCAGCCCCAGATCATGTTCATCTGGCGGTTCTCCAGACTGGCTTTCGTTATCGCTGTTCATCTGCGATGGGTCGCGCTCGAAGTGCTTCGTTCTACCTGCTGAGCTTGCTCTCGAAAGCATGTCGTGTAGACGGCAGGCAGCCGACTCCAGCTCATCGCCCTGGGGTACATCGACTCTCGCTTCCATGCCGGCCCCTACTGGCAAGGCAACCGGGCCATAGTCGACTTTCCAACGACTGAAGCTCATGCGACGGATTCCCGGTTAAAGCCCGGCGAGGCTGCCTCGTCGTCGGTGCGCCTGGCAGGAAGTTCGTCCAGTTCGAGGTCTTCCTTGTGCAACTCGACCCGTGCTCTTTCTAACTGTGCCTGCTGCGACAGCTCGGTATATTTTTCCCGGGCACGAAACGCATTTCTGTACATGACGCGCATTTGCTCGCGGTTTTCCTCGGCGCGGCCATGTTCCTGCCTGGCTGCTTCTAGCCCTGTTTCACATTCCTTGATGGCTGAATGCATTTTCTCCAGTTCGGCATTCGCAATGTCGATATCGCTTTTTTGTACCAGCCGGGAAAAGAGATCTGCGTAGAGCGCCACCTTGCGCGCATCGTGCGCTGCATGTGCCTGGTCGAGTTCAGCGAGTGCTTTGTGCACGGCTTCCATCGCCACCTGCAATAGCCTGCTTGCCTGTGCCAATTGGGTTTCGGCCTGATTCTCACGGTGGGTCTTGATTCTTAGCAGGTCCTCAATAATTTTCATCGTTTCCCCTGCAACGTGAGTTCGTGAAATACGCCTTGCCTTACGACATTCTTGCAACAAGTATTTTGTTAGTACCTGTTGGAGGAAACGGTTCCGCTCTACAAAAATACCCTTCCCGATAATGCATTTCGCCTGGAAGAAGCTGTCCTGCAATCAGTCCGAAAGCATCGCCAGATCATCCAGCATGTCGTCAAACGACACATGTTCGTTGATGTCCTGTTTTAGGAACCGATTGATGGAGTCGATCTTGTCGATGGCTTCGTCGGCGGTTGGATCGCTTCCTTCTTCATACTCACCAACTTTTACGAGCAGTTCGATGTCCTGAAATTTCGCGATCAGCTCACGAACACGCAGACCCGCTCTCCGATGTTCGTCGCTGACGATGGCGTTCATCACCCTCGACACGGAAGCGAGCACGTCGATTGCGGGATAATGATTTCCCGAAGCGAGCTTTCGGGAAAGGATGATGTGCCCGTCAAGAATGGACCGGGTTTCATCCGCAATCGGTTCGGTCATATCGTCGCCCTCGACCAGCACGGTATAAAGTGCCGTGATCGAGCCCTTGTCATTCATGCCTGAACGTTCCATCAGTTTTGGCAACGTGGCAAAGACGCTGGGTGGAAAGCCGCGCCGGGTGGGCGGTTCTCCGGCTGCCAGTCCTATCTCGCGCTGAGCGCGCGCGAAACGGGTTACTGAGTCCATCAGCAGCAGCACGCGTTTACCCTGATCCCTGAAATATTCGGCGATCGCGGTTGCGGTATATGCGGCATGGGAACGTTCCATTGCGGAACGGTCCGATGTTGCACAGACTATGACTGCCTTGGCTCTTCCTTCCTCGCCGAGATCGTTCTCAAGAAATTCACGCACTTCCCGTCCGCGTTCGCCGATCAATGCGACGACCGTCACGTCGACATCGGCATTTCTGACCAGCATGGCGATCAACGTTGATTTGCCGCCGCCGGCCGCAGCGAAGATCCCCATGCGCTGCCCTTCGCCACAGGTCAAAAGGCCGTCGATGGCCCTTACGCCCAGCGAGATCGGGGTCGTGATAATTTTGCGCCGCAACGGGTCTGGTGCGTCGGCAAACACTGGATAACTTCGCGCAGTGGACAAGGCGCCATAGCTGTCTGCGTCCAGCGGGTTCCCCAGCCCATCCAGGACCCGGCCCAGCAACTCCGCACCCACCGCAACCATGTGGACGCGACCCGTTGGAATCACCTCTGTTTCCGCTGAAATTCCATGGGTGTCCCCGGTTGGCATCAGCAAGGCTGTGCCTTTCGAAAAACCGACGACTTCCGCCTTCATGTCCAAGGTTTCGCCTGGATTACGGAGGATGCAGATTTCTCCAATTTTTACGGTAGGAACTACGGCTTTGATCACGGTGCCGGTTACCTGTATGACCCGGCCTCTCAGCCTCACTGCCGATGTGCGAACGATTGCCCGGCGAAGCAAGGGGACAATATGCGCGAGATGGAGAGTCTGCGCCTCACGTTCAGGTTTAAGCACAGTGCACCCCCTTACATCCTGGTGTTGACAATGGCATTTCGTGCCGAAATATTGGTCGAGGCAAGGTCAATGCACATGGTGACGACTGTGCTCAGAAAACCTTGTAGTCGCTGAATCTCGAGAGAATCGGCTTTGGACAAATCGGAGGAGGCGGTAATTTTCTGGTTGATCTGGGCTTTCAGGCTGGCCGACGTATCTACATCGGGCGAGCGCACAAACTTTTGCAGTGGATAGCCCGTCACCTCGACGCCGGTCTTGTCCTTGGCTACGCGATAGTACCTACCGGTGTCGCGGTCCTGGACCAGATCACCAGGGGCGAATGTGCTGAAGTCGGTGCCGTTTTGCGCCTTGAGCTTGATAGGTGACTTGGCGGGCATACCGGGGACACCCTTGCCGCCATACACAAGGTCTTTCTTGAAAATTTGATCTGCTCCGCCAGCAGGGGGAGTAATGACGAACGCGACACGATAGAGTTGGCCGACTACCAGATTGCTACCATCAAGATCTTTTTCGGCGACTTCCGGAATTGGCAAGGCTGAATAAGCGTTTTTGGGTGGATTGCCATACGTGTACGTCACAGCATCAAGATCGCCGTCCGGAATGCTGACGCCGTTCAGATAAAGGGCGTTGGTTTTATCGACCCGGTCTTGACTGGCAGGATCCAGCGGATCGGATGGATTTTTTGGAACGATAGGCGGTGTATTCCATGCATTTAGTCCGTTCAAGAGTTCAAGACAGGAGGAGATCGCCGCCGTTTTCTGCTTCAGGCTCGCGTTAACCAGATCAGCGTTTGCGCCTATTCGGCCTGAAAGAATTTGATAGGTCTGGAGGATTAGCAGCGCTATGGGCACGAGCCCGGGTGGAGCAGCCTTGGCCGGAGAGTCAACGGCCGTTTCGGAGGCAGTAGCGTCCGGCGCGAACGGTTTGTTGTTCGAAATGGCTGATGGAGAATTGATTGTAGTTACCATGGTTTTCTCAAGGCTCGTCCAGAGCGAAAAGCCGGCGGCTCATTTTGCTTGGCAAAAAACAGTTCCGCGCGTTTTGCGTTTTCTGTCGATGTGTTTGTGCATCTGGACTTCGTCACGTCGCAGGCAGCTTCGGACGCAGCGTCAGATGCGTGTACGAAACCGGCCTGGACGGACTGTGCCGTTGTTCTGGGTTGAAGCGGAATTTGTTTCCGTCCCTTGCCTGACAGATGAACTGGCCGACGCCGGAAAGTAACGTTGGACCAGTGCGTTCATTTCTTCTTCGAGGCGCGCCTGGTGGGCCAGTTGCGCAGGGTCGGGCGATTTGTCAGAAAGTTGCTTGCCGGTCAGCTTATCAAGCGCTGCCATCAAGTCTTTGGTCCTGGCGATGATTTCCTGTGCGTCTGCAATGAATTCATTAGTTTTGATTAGGCTGTCTTCGGAAGCGCTCATGATCGTTTTCCGTGGATGGACAATGGAAACTGGAATTTTGGGTCGCCAGACTTGTTGACCCTCCGCTAAGTAACACGATCAACTGCGTGGTTCAGCAATCCCTCTACCGGTTCGCGAGTTTTGAACATCCCGCGTGTTCCGGTGACGAAGCTTCATATTTTTTTGCCAATTCAGGATGACAGGACATGGACGCACTTACCAAGGCACGCAGCTCCTCGGGCATCAGGACCGCATCACAGCAGCGGAAATATTTGCTCAGGCGAGCCCAGGTCAATGGCACGGCGGCGAAAGGAGTCCTTGCCGGCCGCGCTGAAACGGCACACTCGATTGCGCAAACTGCCTTCAGCGCCAACCGGCCGCTTGCAACGCGTGTCCTGAGGCTCGAGCCTGCATTCAAGCCAATGGCGCCTGAGCAACTTGCAAAGGCACTCAATGCTGCCGAGGGCCAGGCCGAAGTCATGGAAATGGTCGGGCAGATTCTGCGCGACCGAAAAATGCCGGCGTCCGGCGGCACCCGCGACAACCTGATGCGGAAACACCTGGCCTTGCATATTGCGGCCGGGATGCTCGAAGACGATGCGGCAGTGTCCGACTGGTTGCTGATCGCCGCGGCGATGAAAGATCGCCCGCCTGCCAACCGCAACGCGTTGCTGCGCCGACTCGAGCAGCACGAAGGTGACGAAGCTAGCTTCGCCGCATTATTCGAACCTGTCCTTGAATCGAGCGGCAACCCCAACCAGCTGCGCAAGCGGCTGTTCGCAGCCCGGCGGAACCCGCGGTTGTTGAACGCTGTTTTGCGTCAGGCCATGGGACTGAACAGTAACCAGGCTTTTCGCCGCAAAAATGTCGAACCGGAACAGTTAGCGAGAGACATTCTTGCTTGCGGTGAAAATCCGGAACTCCTGGGCGCGCTCGCGGAATGCCTCGAAGGCATCGAGGGCAGTCCATTGCAGCAGGCGCAGATGCTCAAGTCGGTACAGGGCGATGGACGCAAACTGGCAAAATTGTGGTTACGCACGCATGACGCAGCCGGTGCCGCCAGCGTGGAGAGAAACGCGCTGCGTGGGCAAGTCCAAGGCGCAGTCAGGGAGCTCGAACTGTTGGACGGGGACCAGATCCGCGGCAGGTATAACGCGCTCGACGCAGCGATCGACGGTCCGGAACCAGGGCGATTTCTTGATGCCTACAGTGAGATCGCTTCCGGAGAAAGCACGAAGTTCACGACCGTGCTGCGCAACATGCTGAAGTTTTACAAGCCCGAGGAAATCAACGGCCAACTTGACCGGACCAAGAAGGCGCTGGGAGATGACCTGCGTTCCGAGCAGTCTTCGGGCGACAAGGCGCATCTTTCGGAAATCCTCGACAACCTTTCGAGCATGCACCTTTCCACCTCATTTTTAATGATGGTCGAAGAGTTCGAGGAAAAGCTTGCCGGTGCAGCTTCCAGGGCCAGGGTCGAAGTGCCGCCAGTCAGTGGAACAATGATGATTCTGGGGCTGCTCGATGTCATCGATTCCGGCAGTTCGCAACCTTCGCAGTTCGAGACCCTGCTGGCCAGGCTTGGACTCGACAAGAATCCATGGACCGAAATATTCACCCTGCAAGGCATCAAGGAGATCCTGCGAACCATGCCGGACCGCATCTATGACAGCATCCGGGGATTGGCCAAGCTGCAGGAAGCGGCACAGACCGTGCTCGAAGCGGCCATCCTGCGGGAAGAAGCTGCGGCACCAGCGGCCTGACAACCGATGGACTGGATACAGCAGGCAGTCAGGGAATTTGGCGATACCCTCGGCATCGAAGACCTCGGTTTCGACGCCAGCGTCGGACTTGAGGTCATGCTGGATTCCGGGGAAGTTGTCGGCATCGCGCACTCTCCCGCATTGGCATCGGGGGAAATGCTGGTATATGCGAGCGTAGCGCTGGCCTTCGACCCGGTGCCCCAGATGGAAGCCGCGCTGACGTTGAGCGATGCGCGCCGTGCCAGCGCGCCCTATGTTCACGCGGCCGTGATCGACAACCTGCTTGTCATGGCGATACGCCTCGATGCCCGCGAGTTCGACCTGCCATCGCTGGATGATGCAGTCTGGCGTCTCGTGGACCTCCAGCATGAGGCAGCAGCATGAACCGGCCCTGGCCGGATAATGGCGACCGACCTGGGACAGCCTGAGGCTGGCTTAGAAAGCTTTCTGCTCGCCGAACTTGTCGAACTCGATGCTGTAGATGCCGCCGTTGACCTGTTCGGTGCGCCGTATATAGACGGTCTGCACGATGTCGCGCGTGTCCGGATCGATCTTCACAATGCCGCGCGGGCTTTCCCAGCTAACGCCCTTCAGCGCATTTGTGAACTTGCCTGCATCGCTGTCGCCACCGGTCTTGTTCAGGGCCGTGTAGATGGCTGCCATGCCGTCATAGCCTGCGACCGACATGTAGTTCGGCCGCACCCGTGTGCCGTATGCTTTGCCATAGGCTGCAACGTAGTCACGGTTAAGGGCGGAGTCATGCGCAGTGGAATAGTGCCCGGCCGTAATCGCTCCCAGCGCGGGTTTTCCTATCGCTTCGACAATGCTGTCGTCAACCAGGTCCACGGTTCCCAGGAGACGTACGCCGGCCTTGTCCATGCCACGTTCAACCCATGTCTTCATGAAGGCAATCGTGGCTTCGCCGGGCGGCAGGAACAGGAACACGGCACCAGGCCTGGCGTCCTTGATGCGCTGTATGGCGGGTCCGAATTCGACGTTGCCAACCGGGACCTTCAACTCGCCGACCAGGTTGCCGCCGCCGCCTACATAGGCAGCCTTGAACGCGGCCTGGGCATCCAGGCCCGGCGCATAATCTGCCACCAGCGTATGGACGTCGCCCACCTTGTTTTGCAGCGCCCATATTGCCATCGGCTGCGACAATTGCGGGAGCGTATGCGAGACGCGCACGATATTGGGCGACTTGCTGGTCAGGACCGACGCTGCTGCATTCATCACGACCATCGGCTTGCCGGACTGGGTGGCGACTGCAGCGGCAGCCAGGGCGCCAGGGCTCAGGCCGAAGCCGGCCAGCACGTCGACATGTTGGTTGGTGACCAGCTCCTGCGCCAGCCGCTTGGTCAGTTCGGGCGCAATGCCGGTATCGTCGCGGACGATCAGTTCGAGCTTGCGGCCGGCAACCATGTCGCCGTGACGGGCAATGTAGAGCTTCGCCCCATTGCTGATCTGGTTGCCGTAGTCGGCATAGGGTCCGCTGAGCGGCAGGATCAGGCCTACCCTGATGTTGTCCTGCGCCGCCGCGCATGTTGTGGCCAGCGCCAGTGCAGCGGCAGCCGCCGCGAATAACGTGCTATTCATGGTTATGCTCCAGATTTGGTTTATTCGCCTGGGTACCCATGACGAAGGGCGCTACTCTAGACCAGCCTGGCCAAAACGCCTTGCAAAGTTAGCTCAAGGTTACGAAGGAGATGGGCCATGCAGCCACGTTCCCAGAGCAGTTTCATGCTGACTTGCCCAGCCGGTCTGTAAGCGATATTGCTTGTTGCGCGCAGCGACAGTTGCAGTTGCATTGGGCCCCGCGCAGCGACAGTTGCAGTTGCCCGCGCAGCGACAGTTGCTTTTGCTTTTGCTTTTGCTTTTGCAGTTGCTTTTGACGCTGCCTTTGACGCTGCTTTTGACGTGGATCCCCGTTAGACGGCGACGCGTCGCCAGGGAC
>CAUQYP010000010.1:0-49367 GCA_963522035.1 uncultured Noviherbaspirillum sp.
ACGGCAACGGCAACGGCAACGGCAACGGCAACTGTCGCTGCGCGGAACGTCAACGTCAACGGCAACGGCAACGGCAACTGTCGCTGCGCGCAACAGGCAATATCGCTTACAAGCCGGCTTGGTCAAGCCAGCATGAAAATGCGCTAGCGCTGGACGACGATAGGCGCCGGCCCGCCGCTGGCCTGCATCTGGCGCGCGGTGGCTTCGGCATCGGCCCGGCTGTTGAACGGGCCACCGTACAGGCGGAACAGGCTGTTGTTCTCGACGATGTCGACCTGCTGCAGCCGGCCGCTCCAGCGCTGCGCATGCTGCATCCGAGCGGCATGCGCATTGGCAGCCTGCGAGAACGCGCCCAGCTGCAAATAAAAGCCGCTGGCAGACATCGGGCCGGCATCCGGGCTCGCCGATGCCGCGACCGGCGCGGCCGGCGGCGCCGACGCGTCCACGGGGGCGGCAAGCAGCTCGGCCGGCGCGCTGACCGTGGTCAGCGGCATCGGCACCGCCCCGGTCTCCACCGCCGCCGGCGCCGACATCGCTGCCGGCGCCATGCTTGCCATTGCCATTGCGGGCATGGACGGCTGCGCCGGAACGTTGGCGGCAGCCGGCGCGGCGCCACTATTGCGCGCCAGTTCCATCTCCCTGATCTCGTCCGGCAGGATGCGCTGCGCTTCCAGCATCGCGCTGCCATGACCGATGTAGCCGAGCTTCAGCGCCGCGGTGTAGGACAGGTCGATGATGCGGTCGGAATGGAAGGGGCCGCGGTCGTTGACCCGCACCACGACGCTGCGGTTGTTGCCCAGGTTGGTGACGCGGGCGTACGACGGTATCGGCCAGGTCGGATGCGCGGCAGTCATCTTGTACATGTCGTACGGCTCGCCCGACGAGGTCTTCTGGCCATGGAATTTCTTGCCGTACCAGCTGCCGCGTCCGCGTTGTTTCGCTGGCTGCTCGTCGACCTGCGGCGTGTAGGTCTTGCCGAACACGACATAGGGCTTGTTGCCGCGATTGGCATAGGGTTCGATGCGCGGTTCGGCGTCAGGTATGTCCCACAGGTTCTCGGGCGGATTGTCGCCCGGCCCGTCGTCCTGGTAATAGCCGCCACGGCCGGAACCTGCTGGCGGCAGGGCTGGCAGGCTGCGGCGCGCCGCACTGCCCGCGCTTGCCGTGGCGCCGCCATCGGCCGGCCGGGTCGACGGTCCGCTGCAACCGGCTGCGAGCACCGCGGCAGCGGCGAGCAGGACAGCCGTTCCCGGCCGCCTTCGTGAT
The DNA here is from genome assembly GCA_963522035.1 of uncultured Noviherbaspirillum sp. Classification (GTDB taxonomy): domain Bacteria; phylum Pseudomonadota; class Gammaproteobacteria; order Burkholderiales; family Burkholderiaceae_D; genus Noviherbaspirillum_A. Next base: position 1,267 of record CAUQYP010000010.1, read on the forward strand.
TGACACTGCATCGCTTTTTCCTGCATCGCCTCTTCCTTTTTTATCTCGTTGCGCTTCAGGTCTGCACCAGTTTCCGGTGCCGCTGTATGCTCATCAGGATGCCCGCGCCCAGCCCCAGCGTCACCAGCGCGGTGCCGCCGTAGCTCATGAACGGCAGCGGCACGCCGACCACGGGGAGGATGCCGCTCACCATGCCCATGTTGACGAACGCATAGGTGAAGAAGATCAGCGTGATCGCGCCGGCCAGCAGGCGCGCGAAAAAAGTCGGCGCGTTGGCGGCGATGATCAGGCCGCGGGCGATCAGCAGCAGGTACAGGAACAGCAGCACGCCGTTGCCGATCAGTCCGAATTCCTCGGAGAATACCGCAAAAATAAAGTCGGTCGTGCGCTCGGGAATGAACTCGAGGTGCGCCTGCGTGCCGTTCAGCCAGCCCTTGCCGGCAATGCCGCCGGAACCGATGGCGATGGTCGACTGGATGATGTGGAAGCCCTTGCCCAGCGGGTCGGAGGTGGGGTCAATCAGCATCATGACCCGGCCGCGCTGGTAGTCATGCATCATGGTCCAGGCCAGCGGCAGGCTGGCGCCGCCGGCGATGGCCAGGCCCAGCAGCACTTTCCATGACAGTCCCGCCAGAAAAATCACGTAGAAGCCGGCAGCCGCCACCAGCAGCGAAGTGCCGAGGTCGGGCTGCCTGGCGATCAGGAAAACCGGGATCAGCAACAGCAGGGCAGCCACCAGGAAGTGGTTCCAGCGCAGCATGCCTTCGCGCTTCTGGAAGTACCAGGCCAGCATCAGCGGCATGGCGATCTTCATGATCTCGGATGGCTGGATCACCATGCCGAGATCGATCCAGCGTCGCGCGCCCTTCCTGATCAGCCCGAACATGGCCACTGCCACCAGCAGCGCGACCCCGACTGCATAGATGGGAACGGCGAAGCGCATCAGGGTCTGGGGCGGCACATTGGCCGCGATCCACATGACGGCGAAAGACACCAGGATGTTGCGCAGCTGGTCCTCGACCCGGCCCGGGAAGTCGATGCCGGCCGAATACAGGGCGACCATGCCGGCTGACAGGATGAGGAAGATGATCATTGCCAGCGGGCCATCGAAAACAGCCAGGTAGGGCTTGACGACCTGCCAGAACGAGCGCTTTTCAGAAAATTGCATGGGTCGGCCTCGTTACTCGCGGTTGCCGCTGGTTTCCGCGCCGGCGCGCGGGCCGCCGTCGGAATCCTGGTCCGCGCGCACTTCGGCCAGCGGGCGGAAGTCGGAAAGGTCTATCCTTTCGACCGGCGCCTCGTCCTGCTGCGGCTGGCTGCGCTTGCCCAGCAGGTAGTAGTCCAGCGCCTGCCGCACGATGGGCGCGGCCGCGGCGGCGCCGAAGCCGCCATTCTCGACGATGACGGCAATTGCGATGCGTGGCTTGTCGACCGGCGCAAATGCGGTGTACAGCGCATGGTCGCGATGCCGCTCGTCGATCTTGTTGGCGTCGTACTTCTCGTTTTTCTTGATGGCGATCACCTGGGAAGTGCCGGTCTTGCCTGCCGAGGTGTAGCCGGCATTGGCAAACGCCTTGGCCGAGGTGCCTTCGCGCACGACGCCGACCATGGCCTGCTTGATCACCTCGATATTCTGCTGCTTGAGCGGAATCCGGTAGCTTTCGCTGGGCACGGTCAGGGTACGCGCCCGCGTCCCTCCGTCCTCCACGATCTTCACCAGGTGCGGCTTCATCACCACGCCGTTGTTGGCGAGGATGGCAGTGGCATGCGCCATCTGCAGTGGGGTGAATGAGTTGTAGCCCTGGCCTATGCCCAGCGAAATGGTTTCGCCGGCATACCATCTCTTTTGCTCGGGACGGCGGTAGGCGGCCCGTTTCCAGGCAGTCGACGGCAGGATGCCGCGCTTCTCATGCTCGAGGTCGATCCCGGTCAGCTGGCCGAAGCCGAATGGCTTCATGAAGTCGTGCATGACGTCCACGCCGAGCTCGTTGGACAGCACGTAGTAATAGGTGTCGCAGGAATGGACGATGGAACGGTACATGTCGACCGTGCCATGGCCGCCTTCCTTGTCGTCACGGAAACGGTGGTTGCCGAACATGAAATAACCAGGGTCGCTGATGGCCGATGCCGGCGTGCGCCGCCCCAGTTCCAGCGCGGCCAGCGCCATGAAGGGCTTGTAGGTGGAACCGGGCGGATAGCTGCCGGACAAGGGCCGGTTGACCAGCGGCTTGTCGGGCGAGGTGTTGAGTTCGTCCCAGCTTTGCTGGTCGATGCCTTCGACGAACAGGTTGGGGTCGAAGGTCGGCATCGAGACATAGGCCAGGATGTCGCCGGTGGAAGGCTCGATGGCGATCAGCGCGCCGCGGCGGTTGCCGAAAGCCTGCTCGACCACTTTCTGCAGCTCGATATCGATCGACAGGATCAGGTTGGACCCCGGCGTAGCCTGCTTGCGCGACAGGGTGCGCACCGCGCGCCCGCCGGCCGACACTTCCACCTCCTCGTAGCCGGTCTGGCCGTGCAGCTGCGCCTCGTAGCTCTTCTCGACGCCTTCCTTGCCGATATGGCTGGTGCCGCGGTAGTTGGCGGCGTCCTCGGTGTCCTCGATTTTTGCCGTTTCACGCTGGTTGATGCGGCCGATGTAGCCGATCACGTGCGAGGCCACCGGGCCCAGCGGGTACTGGCGGAACAGGCGCGCCTGCAGCTCGACGCCGGGAAATCGGTAGCGCTGCGCGGTAAACTTCGCGACTTCGTCGTCTGTCAGGCGGGTGCGGATCGGCACGCTTTCGAAGTTCTTCGACTCTTCCAGCTGGCGCCGGAAGCGTCGCCTGTCCTTGGGCTGGATGTCGACGATGCTGCCGAGCGCGTCGATGACCTCGTCGAGGTCGCCCTTGAGCTTGGACGGCGTGATCTCCAGCGTGTAGGCAGCGAAATTACGGGCGAGCACCACGCCGTTGCGGTCCACGATCAGGCCGCGGTTGGGAACCACCGGCACGATCGAGATGCGGTTTTCCTCGGCCTGGGCAGCATAGTGGTCGTGCTGGTACGCCTGCAGCCAGACGAAGCGCGCGGCCAGCACGCCGAAGAAAATCAGCACGAACAGGCCGGCCACCGAGAGCCGCACCCGGAAGTTGTGCAGCTCCCGTTCAGTGTTCTTGAATTCAGTCATGCGTATGCCAGTCCTGCGGAAGGCGGTGCGTCGGAACGGCGCTCAGATGGGGCGGGTTTCATCGCGGTCGATAGCCCTTCTCTGTGGCGCCAGCAGCATCCAGGTGACCAGCGGCCACAGGGCGGCGCTGACCAGGCTGGACGCGAAGTAATACCAGCCGGGGAACTTGCCGCTGACAAGCGCCTGGATCAGCATCTGCACCACCTGCATCATCACCAGCAGCGGCAGCACGTGCAGCGCCTGCGTCATCGGGCGGAACCACAGCATGCGGCGGTGGATCATGATCGCAAAATACGACAACAAGGTGTAGGCGAGCGCGTTTTCCCCCAGCAGCGACGCATTATGCACGTCCATCAGCAAGCCCATCACGAAAGCAACGCCGATGCCGACCTTGCGCGGCTGGTGCACGCTCCAGAAGATCAGCACCAGCGCGACGAAGTCGGGCACGCCGGTCAGGCCACCCCACGGCAGCAGGTTCAGAACGAACGCACAGACCAGGGTGACCGCAATGAACAGCGGGCTGACCGGTAGCAGGATGTAATGAGGACGGTTCATTTTTTGGCCTCTGCCGGGTTGGCCTTGACCGGTACGCTGACGCGGGTGACGCTCCTGGCGGCATTGCCCGCCACATTGGCGGGTGCGGGTGCTGCTGCGGCGGCGGCGGCGGCAGCGGCGGCGGTAGTGGCCGGCGCAGCACCGGCGGCATCCTTTGCCGCTTCCCTGCCCGGGTCTTTCATCTTCCTTTTCGGCCCCTTTTCCTTTTTCGGCTCTTCCGGCGCCGGGCGCGGCAGCGTCTTCTGCTCGTTCAGCAGGATCAGGAACTGCTGGTGACGGTCGACGCCGGCAACCGGCTGGCAGACGATGCGCGCAAACGCATCCGCGGACTTGTGCTCGACCGACACCACGGTGGCCACTGCCAGTCCGGCCGGGTAGATGCCGTCCAGGCCCGAGGTGACCAGCGTGTCGCCTTTCCGGATGTCGGCGTTGGCAGCGATGAAGCGCAGTTCCAGCACGCCGGACTGGCCGCGTCCGTAGGCAACGCTGCGCACGCCGCTGCGCACCACCTGCACCGGGATCGCCTGGTCGCGGTCGGTCAGCAGGGTAACCTCGGTGGTGAACGGATAAAGGCGCGTGACCTGGCCGACGACGCCGCTGTCGTCGATGACAGGCTGGCCAAGCGCCACGCCATGCTGCGAGCCGCGGTTAAGCACGATCTTGCGGGTGAACGGGTCGCGCGTGTCGTACAGCATCTCGCTCATCACCGACTTGACCGGCAGCCGCTCGGATGCGGCCAGCAACTGGCGGAGATGGGCATTTTCGGCGGCGAGGAACTGGCCCTGCTGCAGCGCCTGCGCATTGCGGGTCTGCTCGTTCCTGAGTTCATCGTTTTCGCGCTTGAGCAAGGTCACCGACGCGACATAACCGCCGGCCGCGTACAGCGCGTCGCGCGGCGCCAGCGCTGCCACCTGTAATGGGTAGAGCAGGGTGCCGGTGACCTGGCGCAGCATCGCAAGCGTGTTGGTGCGGGCGTCGACCACCAGCAGGACGATGGCGATCAGCGCAAAAATGACGACCTTGGCACGGGCGGAAGCGCCCTGCTTGAAAAGCGGCGGAGGATTGTATTCCATCAGTGAGAATCATCCTGCCCTGTTTGGGCTGGCCGGGCTGGCATGGCAAGGGTGACCACGCACGACCCCGGCATACCAGGGAGCAACTGACCAGGCCGAGTCGGTTTATTCGTAGGAAAAGATCGAACCGAGCTTGTCCATGCGTTCGAGGGCCATGCCGGAACCGCGCACCACGCAGGTAAGCGGGTCTTCGGCGACGATGACGGGCAGGCCGGTTTCTTCCATCAGCAGGCGGTCGAGGTCGCGCAGCAAGGCGCCGCCGCCGGTCAGCATCATGCCCTTTTCGGCGATGTCGGCGCCCAGTTCGGGCGGCGTCTGTTCCAGCGCGTTCTTGACGGCCGACACGATGTTGTTCAGCGGATCGGTCAGCGCTTCCAGGATTTCATTGCTGGAAATGGTGAACGAACGGGGTATGCCTTCGGACAGGTTACGGCCTTTTACCTCGATTTCGCGCACTTCCGAACCGGGGAACGCCGAACCGATGGCCTTCTTGATGGCTTCCGCGGTCTGCTCGCCGATCAGCATGCCGTAGTTGCGGCGGATGTAATTGACGATGGCTTCGTCGAACTTGTCGCCGCCAACCCGGACCGAACCCTTGTAGACCATGCCGCCCAGCGAAATGATGCCGACTTCCGTGGTGCCGCCGCCGATGTCGACGACCATCGAACCGGTCGCCTCGGACACCGGCAGGCCGGCGCCGATGGCCGCTGCCATCGGCTCCTCGATCAGGAACACCTGCGACGCGCCGGCGCCAAGCGCCGACTCGCGGATAGCGCGGCGCTCGACCTGGGTGGAGCCGCAGGGAACGCAGATGATGATGCGCGGTGACGGCTTGAACAGCTTGGTGTCATGCACCATGCGGATAAACTGCTTGAGCATCTGCTCGGTGACGGTGAAGTCGGCGATCACGCCATCCTTCATCGGGCGAATCGCTTCGATGTTGCCGGGCACCTTGCCCAGCATCTGCTTGGCTTCCTTGCCAACTGCCTGTATGGTTTTCTTGCCGTTCGGACCGCCCTGCTGGCGGATGGCGACCACCGAGGGTTCGTCCAGTACGATGCCGAGGCCACGGACATAGATCAGGGTGTTGGCAGTACCGAGATCGATGGCGAGATCATTGGAAAAGTAACTGCGGAGAAATCCAAACATTGATAGTCCTGATGCGCAACAGCGTGCGCGTCGCTAGAGGGTTATTTGTACCCCGCGGCAGCCGCGATGCTGGCGCCTGCAGGCAGTAACCCGACATTCTACCTTATAATCTGGCTCCTACCAGACGCCCAAAACACCCGAAATCGCTGCGGAATGCATCGATTTGGCAAGTTTTTACCGTCTATTAGCTAATCTTCATTATTTCCGCAACCCTAGCCGATAAGCGTTTCGCACGCCTTCCAACCATGTCACTTGCCCTATCCGATGTCAAAAGATTAGCGATCCTGGCCCAGCTCGAACTCAGCGAAGAGCAGGCTTCCTCAACGCTTTCGAAGCTCAACGGCATCTTTGCGCTGGTCGAGCAGATGAAGGCAGTCGACACGACCGGCGTCGAACCGCTGGCACAGCCTGTTACCGCCTACGATGCCGGTTTCGCGTTGCGCCTGCGCGACGATATTGCCAACGAGCCAAACCGCCGGGACGACTACCAGAAGCCGGCGCCGGCAACCCAGGACGGCCTGTACCTCGTGCCCAAGGTCATCGAATAAGCCAGATATCGCAAAAAGAACAGACCATGCATACCAAGACCATCAAGGAATTGTCAGCGCTGCTGCAGGGCAGGCAGGTTTCCGCAACAGAACTCGCCCGCCATTTCCTCGCCAGGGCAGAGGCCAGCGACCTCAACGCCTACATCGACATCAACGCGGAATTGACGCTGGCGCAGGCCGCCGCCGCCGACGTCCGGCTGGCCAGCGGCGACGCCACGCCGCTGACCGGCGTGCCGATTGCCCACAAGGACATCTTCGTCACCCGCGGCTGGCGCTCGACCGCCGGCTCGCGCATGCTGGAAAACTATGTCAGCCCGTTCGACGCCACCGTGGTCGAACACTTCAACGCGGCCGGCGCGGTGACGCTGGGCAAGCTCAATTGCGACGAATTCGCGATGGGCTCGTCGAATGAGAACAGTTATTTCGGCGCGGTAAAAAACCCGTGGGACCGTAGCGCAGTGCCGGGCGGCTCGTCCGGCGGCTCGGCTGCGGCAGTCGCCGCCGGCCTCGCACCGGGCGCCACCGCCACCGACACCGGCGGCTCGATCCGCCAGCCGGCGGCATTTTGCGGCGTGACCGGCATCAAGCCGACCTATGGCCGGGTCTCGCGTTTCGGCATGATCGCCTATGCATCCTCGCTCGACCAGGGCGGCCCGATTGCCCGCACCGCCGAAGACTGCGCGCTGCTGCTGAACACCATGGCCGGGTTCGACGAGCGCGATTCGACCAGCGTGGAGCGCGAGCGCGAGGATTACACCCGCGACCTCGATGCCAGCCTGGAAGGCCTGCGCATCGGCGTGCCGCGCGAATACTTCGGCGAGGGGCTGGCGCCCGATGTCGAACAGGCGGTGCGCGCCGCGCTGCAGGAGTTCGTGAAGCTGGGCGCGACGCTGGTCGACATTTCGCTGCCAAAGACCACGCTGTCGATTCCGGTGTATTACGTGATCGCGCCGGCGGAAGCCTCGTCCAACCTGTCGCGGTTCGACGGCGTGCGCTACGGCCACCGTGCGGCGAACTACACCGACCTGTCGGACATGTACCGCAAGACCCGTTCGGAAGGTTTCGGCGAGGAAGTGAAGCGCCGCATCCTGGTCGGCGCCTACGTGCTGTCGCATGGCTATTACGATGCCTACTACCTGCAGGCGCAAAAGATACGCCGGCTCATCGCCGAGGATTTCCGCCAGGCCTATACGCAGTGCGACGTCATCATGGGGCCGGTGGCCCCGACCGTGGCATGGGACCTGGGCGCGAAGGCGGACGACCCGGTCGCGAATTACCTGGCCGACATCTTCACGCTGTCGGTCAACCTGGCCGGCCTGCCCGGCATGTCGATCCCGTGCGGCTTCGGCCAGGGCGAGAAGAATGGCAAGCGCCCGGTCGGCCTGCAGCTGATCGGCAATTATTTCAGCGAGGCGAAGCTGCTCAACATTGCGCACCGCTTCCAGGGCGCTACCGACTGGCATTTGCGCCAGCCTGCCGAACAATAAAACAGCGAGGTTTCACATGCAGTGGGAAGTTGTCATCGGTCTGGAGACGCACACGCAGCTCACGACCCAGTCCAAGATTTTCAGCGGTGCGCCGATCCGTTTCGGCGCCGAGCCCAACACCCAGGCCTGCCCGGTCGACCTGGCCCTGCCAGGCGTGCTGCCGGTGATGAACCGCGGCGCGGTCGAGCGCGCGATCCAGTTCGGCCTGGCGATCGGCGCGACCATTGCGCCGCAGTCCATCTTTGCGCGCAAGAACTACTTTTACCCGGACCTGCCCAAGGGCTACCAGATCAGCCAGTATGAAATCCCGGTGGTGCAAGGCGGCACCGTGTCCTTCCTGCTGGAAAAGGACGGCAAGCCCGAACTGCGCACCGTGCAGCTGACCCGTGCGCACCTGGAAGAAGACGCCGGCAAGTCGCTGCACGAGGACTACCAGGGCATGACCGGCATCGACCTCAACCGCGCCGGCACGCCGCTGCTGGAGATCGTCACCGAGCCGGACATGCGCAGTGCGGCCGAGGCAGTGGCGTATGCAAAGGCGCTGCATGCGCTGGTAACGTGGCTGGGCATCTGCGACGGCAACATGCAGGAAGGCTCGTTCCGCTGCGACGCCAACGTCTCGGTGCGCCCGGTCGGGCAGGCGGAATACGGCACCCGCTGCGAGATCAAGAACCTGAACTCCTTCCGCTTCCTGGAAGAGGCCATCAACTATGAAGTACGGCGCCAGGTCGAACTGATCGAGGACGGCGGCCGCGTGGTGCAGGAAACCCGGCTGTACGACCCGGACCGCCGCGAGACCCGTTCGATGCGCAGCAAGGAAGACGCGCAGGATTACCGCTATTTCCCCGACCCCGACCTGCCGCCGCTGGCGATCAGCCAGGCATGGATAGAGCGCGTGCGCGCTTCCATGCCGGAACTGCCCGGTGCAATGCGCGAGCGCTTCGTGCGCGACTTCGGCCTGCCCGAATACGACGCCGCAGTCCTGACCCAGTCCAAGGCGATGGCAGGCTATTTCGAGGACGTGGTCAACGCCGCCGGCCGCGACCAGGCCAAGCCCGCCGCCAACTGGCTGATGGGCGACGTCGCCTCCACGCTCAACCGCGAAGGCGTCGACATCGCCGCCGCGCCGGTGAATGCCGCGCAACTCGCGCTGCTGCTGCAACGCATCGCCGATGGCACCATCTCCAACAAGATCGCCAAGGAAGTGTTCGGCGCGATGTGGGACGCGAAGTCGGCATCGCCGCAACTGGCCGACGAGATCATCGAGTCGCGCGGGCTGAAGCAGATTTCCGATAGCGGCGCGCTGGAGAAGATCGTCGACGAGGTGCTGGCGGCGAATACGAAGTCGGTCGAGGAATTCCGGGCCGGCAAGGAGAAGGCGTTCAACGCGCTGATCGGGCAGGCGATGAAAGCCTCGCGCGGCAAGGCCAATCCGGCGCAGCTGACCGAGTTGCTAAAGCGGAAGCTGGCGGGGTAACAGCTGGAAGTCAGGTGGATAACCAACTTTAACATGTACAAGTTAAAGTACACTTCACGTTCGCCCTATTTGGCGAACGTGGCAGCTCTGCTGTTTCTGCCACTGGTCACCAGAGACTGAAATGAATGTCGTTAGTTTTTCTGATGCGCGCAACCACTTGAAAGAGGTGATTGACCGCGTTGTGCAGGACGCCGATGTGACAGTCATTACCCGCAGGGACGCGCCAGATGCCGTTCTCATGTCACTTGATCAATACAACAGCCTGCTGGAGACTGTGCACTTGCTCAGCTCTCCCGCTAACGCAGCGCATCTCGCTCGTTCGCTGTCCGAATTACGTGCGGGCCAGGATCAGCTACGTGATCTGATCGATCCGTAAGAGAAGACTGTAGACTGGTGTACGAAGTTACCGATATTAAAATCGCTATTATTGCTTGTCGTTATCATTACTAACGATTTCCTGAAGCGTACTGAAAGCTGGTGCCGGCTGGATTGCATTCCAGTTCAATGAACGATTCCAGCGACGCGGCAGACTGAACGAACTGGCAAACCAGTTCGTCTACGACCTCTTTCAAACGACCATCACCCTCTTGCCCGGCTGATACCACGACCAGTCAGCCGGCGCTCGCCGCCGCGCATCAATCCGATAGCCGCATCCCTTCGCCGATCACTGCGCAACAAGCATGCAACTTCGTCGCCAAATCCAGACGAATCCGCCAACCGCACGCTATTTTTTAGCGACTTGTGTTCCCCTTGCGCCAGCGCAGCTACATTCTCATCCGGCACCCGCCACAGCGCTCGCCTCAACCCCCGCCATCACCGCGCCGCATCGCCCCCGTTCAACGCTTTGCAGGAGCATTCATGGCAGCTATCGTCAGCAGCGACGCACTCGGTCTGGCCACCTCTTCGATCGCCACCCTTGGCCCGCGCGCCACCAGCGGCAATGCGCTCCAGGGCCGAGGCACCGAGCGCGTCTACGTCAATCTCGCCAGCGGCAACCTGGTGCTGCAGGACGCCGACGAACGCCTGGTCGGCTCGGGCCTGACGGTCGAGGGCGTACGCACCTACAACAGCCAGGGCCGCTTCGACGGTGCCTATACCCCCGGGCCCTACAACGTCTCCGGCCTGCAGCCGCCCCACCTCGAATTCACCGGCAAGCTGCTGCGCCCCGGCACCACTGTCACCCGCGTCGACCAGGACGGCGGCGTCACCTACTACGACTTCGACACCGCCCGCGGCCTCTACCTCTGTACCGACGGCGCCGGCGCCTACGACACCATCGCCTACGACGGCAACAACCTGACCTGGACCGACGGCGACACCGGCGTGACCGAGCGCTATGCCGACGGCAAGCCGCACAACTGGGCCCTGGCCGAGCGGCGCGACCCGGACGGCAACACGCTGCGCTTCAGCTACAACCGCTGGGGACAGGTCGAGCGCATCGTCACCGCCAGCGGCGAGAGCACGCTGTTCGACTACAGCGCCGGCCTGCTCACGCAAGTGCGTAACGTCACCCGTGACGGCCCTGCCGCCGGCACCGTGCGCGTGCGCTATGCCTACGACAATTTCGACCGCCTCACCAGCGCCAGCGTCGACCTCTCGCCTGCCGACAACCGCATCAGCGACGGCCGGGCCTATATCACGCGCTACGCCTACGAAGGCGTGAGCGACCGTGTCAGCGCGGTGATGCAGGACGACGGCAGCATCAACCGTTTCACTTATGTCCACCTGCTGGGCGACTACCGCATCGCCAGCGTGACCGATGCGCTGGGCCAGATTACCCGTTTCGACTACAACCTGGGTACCCGCCGCACCACCGTCACCGACCCGCTGGGGCTGGTCACGCGCTACGACTACGACGGCGCCGGACAGCTGTTGCGCATCACCGGCCCGGCCGTGCAGTCCGGTGCGCAGGTGCAGTCCTTCCTCTACAACAGCCGCGGCGACGTGACCCAGGTCACCGATGCGCGCGGGCTGGTCACGGCCATGGAATACGACCGCAACGGCAACCTGGTGCTGCAGCGGGATGCAGCCGGCAACACCATCGCCCGCAGCTATGGCGCGCGCAACCAGCTGCTCACCGAGACCGTGTTCGCCATGCCCGACCCGGACGGCGCCGGCAGCGGCCGCGCCAGCCAGCCGCAGACCAGCCATTCGGTCTACGACAGCCGCCTGAACCTGCGCTTCGTCGTCAGCGCGGAGGGGCGCGTGACCGAGTACCGCTATAACGCCACCGGCCAGCGCACCGCCGAATTGCATCATGCTGCGGCCTTGCACGACAGCGCCGGGTGGACCGTGGCCTATCCGCAGCCACTGCCGTCGAACAGCGGCGTGTCGGTGGGCGGCTATACCGGCGCGGCGCCGACCGAAGCCATGCTGGCGGCATGGGTGGCGCGACAGGCGCCGGGCCAGGCCGTGCGCACCGATTACGGCTACGACTTTCGCGGCCAGCTGGCGCAGCAGACGCGTTACGCGACGCTGCGGACCGACGGCAGCGGCACGCCCGAGGGCAGCGCGGTGTCGCGCTTCATTTATGATGCCAACGGCCGCCTGTTGCAGACAGTGGAGGCCACGGGCGGCGTCACCCGCACTGCCTACGACGGACTGAACCGGCTGCTGGCTACGTTCGACGCATTGGGCAACAGCACATTGGTGCGCTATGACGACGCGGGCAACCGCACGCTGACCACGCAGGCCAACGGGCTGCAGGGTATCGATCATTATGACCGCGCCGGCCGGTTGGTCGGGCAACTGCAGGTCGACACCGCCGGCACGGTGCTGGGCAGCACGCGCCACGACTACGACGCCGACGGCCGCCTGCGCCGCAGCACCGACGCCACCGGCGTGCAGCGCTGGATGCTCTACGACGCCGCCGGTCGGCTGACCGGGGAGATCGATGGCGACGGCAGTCTGGCGGAATACGTCTACAACGCCGACGATGTGCTGCTGCAGACCGTACGCCATGCCAACCGCATCGATGCCCGGCCAGCGTTGACGGGGCCATATATCGACGAGCTGCCGCGGCTGCGACCGGCTTCGCGTGGTGATGACGTGCGCACCTGGCAAGTGGTCGACAGCGCCAACCGCCTGGTTGCGCAGGTCGATGGGGCCGGCACGGTTACGCGTATCGATTACGACGGCGCCAGCCGCGTGCTGCGCACTGTCGTGTATGCCACGCAGATCGACACTGGCAAGCTGACATCCGCGCCGACGCTGGCGCAAGTGCTGCCGGCCACATCTACCGACGACCGCATTACGCGCCGCTTCCACGACCAGGACGGTCTGCTGCGCGGCGAACTCGACGCGGCCGGCATGCTGCGGGAAACCCGTTATGACGCGGCCGGCCAGGCGGTGATGCGTGTCGCCTACGCCCGCCCGACCGACGTTGCACTGCGCGCCGGCGCAACGCTGGCGCAACTGCTGCCGGCGGCCAGCAAGGACGACATCGTCGAACATAGGGTCTATGACGCACGCGGCCTGCTGGTTGCCGAGATCGACGGCGAAGGCTATCTGACGAGCTATCGCTACGACGGCAATGGCAACCGAACCGAGACCGTGCGTCATGCCCAGGCCTTGACCAGTTCGCAACGTGCCGCGTTGGTCGCAGGCGGCATCGGCGCAGCCCTGCCCCAGATTGCCTCGCTGGCGGACCAGCGCCAGCAATTCGGCTACGACCTGCTGAACCGGCTGGTCACGCGTACGGATACCGCCGGCACCGTCACCCGCAATGAATACGACAGCATGGGCAGGCTCGTCGCCAGCACCACGGCTGCCGGCACATCTGAATCCCGCACGCAGACCCGGCGCTACGACCTGCAAGGCCGTCTCGTCGCCGAACTCTCCGGCGAAGGCAGCGCTGCGCTGGCTGCACCCGGTGCGTCCGTGGCCTCCGTATGGCAGACCTACGCGACCAGTTACACCTACGACGCTGCCGGCCGAATGACGAGCCGTACCGATGCCAACAACCATCGCACACTGTTCTTCTACAACGCCGACAGCCAGATGATCTATGCGATCAACGCGCTGGGCGAGGTTGAAGCCCACCGCCATGACGGTCTGCGCCAGGAAACCGGCATCATCCGCCATGCTGTCCGGCTCGATTCCACCACGCTCGCCACGCTGCAGGGCGGGCTGACCAATGCATCGATCGACGCTGGCATCGCTGCGCTGGCTAGCGGCAACGACAATGCCACCACCTTCGTCTACGACCGCGCCGGCCGCCAGATCAACCGGACCGACGCCCTTGGCATCCATACCCGCCAGCGCTACAACAGCTTCGGCGACGCCATCGCCACCACGGATTATACGGAAACCGGCCCCATCGAAACCCGCCGCCGCTTCGATGCCCGCGGCCTGCTGACTGGCGAAACACGCGACGCCGCCGGCTCGGCCGCCATCGCCGCCATTACCCGCCAGGAGTACGACGCCTTCGGCCGGATCGTCGGCAGCACCGATGCGCTGGGCAACACCCGCACCACCCAGTACGACCGCCTCGGCCGCACCGTGCAGGTCGTCGACGCGACTGGCGCCACACAAGGCACCGCCTACGACGCGTTCTCCCGCATCATCATCCGCACCGACGCGCTCGGCAATGCCACTACCTTGCGCTACGACGACCAGGCCCGCAGCAGCACGCTGACCACCGCCGAAGGCATCACCGTCACCACGGTCATGAACCGCCATGGCCAGACCCAGAGCGTGACCGACGGCAATGGGAACATTGTTGAATTTGGCTACGACCGCGATGGCAACCAAGTGGCGCAGGATACCGCGCTGGCGCATACCGAACGCCAGTACGATCGCACCGGCCTGCTCATCGACACCGTCGACGGCAATGGCACATCGACGACCCTGCGCTACGATGCCGCCAACCGCGTGCTGTCACGCACCGTCGACCCGGCCGGACTTGCCCTGACCACGTCCTATGTGTACGACGCCCTCGGTCGCATCGTACAAAACACCGACCGCAACGGCACCGTCACCACCTTCGGCTACAACCGCGCCGGCCAGTTGCTGCAACAGGTGATCGACCCCGACGGCCTGGCCCTGACGACCCGCTTCACCTGGGACGCGCGCGGCCAGCAATTGTCGGTAACCGACGCCGACGGCACCCTGACTCGCTACCAGTACGACGGCCTCGGCCGCCGCATTGCGCAAATTATCGATGCCAACGGCCTGGCGCTGACCACCCGATACAGTTACGACGCCAACGGCAACCTGCTTGCCAGCACCGATGCTACGGGCCACACCAGCCGCTACGCCTACGACGCCGAGAACCGCCTGCGCTACAGCGTCGACGGCGCCGGCGATGTCACCGCAATGGCCTACGACGCAGCCGGTCGCATTATCCAGAGCACCCACTATGCGCAGGCCATCTCCATCGACGGCCTCGCCAGCAACATCGCGTCCATCGCTGAACGCGTGACGACGTCAGCCACCGACATCACCGAACACCGCGTCCTCGACCGCGATGGCCGGCTCGCCTGGACCGTCGACGGCCGCGGTGGAGTCAACGCCTACCGCCACGACGGCAACGGCAATGTCATCGAGCGCCGCGCCTACGCCACCGCCATCGACCTCGCCGCCTGGCAGCGCGGCACTACCCCGCCCGTCACCACTGACGACGCGCACGACCTCAGGCAACGCACCCTGTACGACGCCGCCAACCGGGCCATCGCCACGCTGGACGGCGCCGGTGGCCTGGCCCTGCAGCGCCACGACGCCAACGGCAACCTGGTCGAGCGCACTCGCTATGCTGTGTTGCTGCCGGCAGGCACACCGTTTGCCGGGCAGACCGTGCAACCGCTCGCCGAGCGCATGCAGTCGATGGGCGCGAGCGGTAGCACTACCCGCACCACCTACGACCGGGCAAACCGCCTGCTGGCTACGTTCGACGCGCTGGGCAACAGCACGCTGGTGCGCTATGACGACGCGGGCAACCGCATGCTGACCACGCAAGCCAACGGCCTGCAGGACATCGATCAATATGACCGCGCCGGCCGCCTGGTTGCCCGCATGCAGGTCGACACCGCCGGCACGGTACTTGGCACCACGCGCCATGACTACGACGCCGACGGCCGCCTGCGCCGCAGTACCGACGCTACCGGCGTGCAGCGCTGGATGCTCTACGATGCCGCCGGCCGCCTGACTGGCGAGATCGATGGCGACGGCAGCCTGACGGAATATGTCTACAATGCCGACGATGTGCTGCTGCAGACCGTCCGCTACGGCAACCGCATCGATGCCCGGCCGGCGTTGTCGGGGCCATATATCGACGAGCTACGGCGGCTGCGACCGCCTGCCAGCGGTGATGACGTGCGTACATGGCGCGTGGTCGACAGCGCCAACCGCTTGGTTGCACAGGTCGATGGGGCGGGTACCGTCACGCGCGTTGACTACGACGGCGCCAGTCGTGTCTTGCGTACGGTTGTGCATGCCACGGCAATCGACACCGGCAAGCTGACATCCGCGCCGACGCTGGCGCAAGTGCTGCCGGCGTCGTCTCCCGACGACCGCGTCACGCGACGTTTCTACGACCAGGACGGCTTGCTCCGCGCTGAGCTCGATGCGGCCGGCACATTGCGCGAGATTCGCTATGACGCCGCCGGCCAGCCGATCATGCGCATCGCCTGTGCGAATCCGACTAATTCCGTGCTGCGTGCCGGCGCTACGCTGGCGCAGCTGCTGCCGGCCGCCAGCAAGGACGATATCGTCGAGCACATGATCTACGACGCACGCGGCTTGCTGGTGGCCGAGATTGACGGCGAAGGCTATCTGACGAGCGATCGCTATGACGGCAACGGCAACCGGACCGAGACCGTCCGCCATGCCCAGGCCCTGACCAGTTCGCAACGTGCCGTGCTGGTGGGTGGCGGCGTCAGCGCAGCCCTGCCACAAATTGCCTCGCTGGCGGACCAACAACAACAATTCGGCTACGACCTGCTGAACCGGCTGGTTACGCGTATGGATACCGCCGGCACCGTTACCCGCAACGAGTACGACAGCATGGGCAGGCTCGTCGCCAGCACCACCGCTGCCGGCACATCTGAATCCCGCACGCAGACCCGGCGCTACGACCTGCAAGGCCGTCTCGTCGCCGAACTCTCCGGCGAAGGCAGCGCTGCGCTGGCTGCACCCGGTGCGTCCGTGGCCGCAGTCTGGCAAGACTATGCCACCAGCTACACCTACGACGCTGCCGGCCGAATGACCAGCCGCATCGACGCCAACAACCATCGCACGCTATTCTTCTACAACGCCGACAGCCAGCTGGTCTACGCGATCGACGCATTGGGCGAGGTCGAAGCTCACCGCTACGACGGCCTGAGCCAGGAAACCGGCATCACGCGCTATGCGACCCGACTTGACGTCGCAACGCTCGCCACGCTGCAAGGCGGACTTGCCAGCGCGCAGATCGATGCCGTTGTCGCTGCGCTGGCCAACGCCAGCACGGATGCCACTACCACCCTCATCTACGACCGCGCTGGCCGCCAGATCAACCGGACCGATGCCCTTGGCATCCATACCCGCCAGCGCTACGACAGCTTCGGCGACGCCCTCGCCACTACGGTCTACACCGAAGCCGGCCCCATCGAGACCCGCCGCCGCTTCGACGCCCGTGGTCTGTTGCTGAGCGAGACGCAAGACGCCACCGGTCAGACCGCCATCGCCGCCCCCCGCCAGGAGCACGATGCCTTTGGCCGGGTGGTCAGCAGCACCGATGCGCTCGGCAATACCCGCATCACCCAGTACGACCGCCTCGGTCGCACCGTGCAGGTCGTCGACGCCATGGGTGGGGCGCAGAGCGCTGCCTACGACGCCTACTCCCGCGTCATCATCCGCATTGACGCGCTCGGCAATGCCACCACGCTGCGCTATGACGACCAGGCGCGCAGCAGCACGTTGACCACCGCCGAAGGCATCGCCGTCACCACTGTGATGAATCGCCACGGCCAGACCCAGAGCATCACCGACGGCAACGGCAATGTCGCCACGTTTTCCTATGACCGCGACGGCAACCCGGTGGCGCAGGACACCGCCCTGGCCCACACCGAACGCCATCACGACCGCACTGGGCTGCTCATCGACACTGTCGATAGCAACGGCACCTCGACCGCCCTACGCTATGACGCTGCCAACCGTCTGCTGTCACGCACGGTCGACCCGGCTGGACTTGCGCTGACGACGACGTACGGCTACGACGCCCTCGGCCGCATCGTCCGGAGCACCGACCCCAACGGCACCGTCACTACCTTCGGCTACGATCGCGCCGGCCAGTTGCTGGAACAGGTGATCGACCCCGACGGCCTGGCCCTGACGACCCGCTTTACCTGGGACGCGCGTGGACAGCAACTGTCGGTCACGGACGCCAACGGCATCCTTACCAGTTACCAATACAACGGCCTTGGCCGGCGCATCGCCCAAATTGTCGATGTCAACGGCTTGGCGCTGACCACCCGATACAGTTACGACGCCAATGGCAATCTTCTTGCCAGCACCGATGCCGCCGGTCATACCAGCCGCTACGCCTATGACGCCGGGAACCGGATGCGCTATACGGTGGATGGCGCCGGCGACGTCACCGCACTGTCCTACGACGCAGCCAGCCGCCTCATCCAGACGACCCGCTATGCGCAAGCAATCTCCACCGACGGCCTTGCCAGCGACATCACTGTAATCGCCGCCCGCGTGACCGCCTCGCCCACCGATCAAACCGAACACCGCGTCCTCGACCGCGACGGCCGCCTCGCATGGACTGTCGACGGACGCGGCGCAGTAAATGCCTACCGTTACGACGGCAACAACAACGTCATCGAGCACCGCGCCTACGCCACCGCAATTGACCTCGCCGCCTGGCAACGCAGTAGCGCCCCGCCTGTCACCGCTGACGATGCGCACGACCTGCGCCAGCGCACCCTGTACGACGCCGCCAACCGCGCCATCGCCACGCTGGACGGCGCTGGCGGCCTGGCCCTGCAGCGCCACGACGCCAACGGTAACTTGCTCGAGCGCACCCGCTACGCCGCCTTCGTCCCGACAGATGCGTCATTTACCCATGGCAGCCTGCATACACTGGCCGAACGCATCGCCGACTCTGCCACCGATGCCAGCGACCGCTACACCCACGACGCCGCCAATCGCCAGCTCACCCATGTCGACGGCGCCGGCGCGCTCACCCGCTTCACGCACGACAGCAACGGCAACCTGCTGCGCACCCTCGCCTACGCCAGCGCGCTGCCGCCCGGCGCGTCGCCCGGCCAGGCCCAGCCTTCCGATGCCGACCGCGTCACCGACAACATCTACGACGCTGCCAACCGCCTGGCCTGGCAAGTCGATGCGCTGGGCGGCATGACGCACCAGACCTTCGACGGCAACGGCAACCTGCTCGTGCGCACGGCCTACGCCCACGCACCCGCCGCACTGGCCAGCGCCCAACGCGCACTACCCGACGCAGCTGCGTTGCACGCCATGCGCATGCCCGATGCGCAGCAGGACCGCGTGCTGCGCTATGCCCATGACGGCGCCAACCGCCTGGTCTATACCATCGATGCCGAAGGCGCCGCGACCCGCACCGTCCACGACGCACTCGGCCAACCGCTCACAGTGACCCGCCATGCGCAATTGCTGAGCCTGGCCGACCTGCAGGCCCTCGATGCCACGGCCGTGCCGCGCGCCGCCTTCTTCGCGCTACTGTTGCAAGCCGACCCGCAGCACGACCGCACCATCCGCCAAATCTATGATGCCGCCGGCCGCGTGGTGGCTGCCATCGACGCCGAAGGCTACGTCACGCAGCGCCGCCACGACGCCCTCGGCCGTTTGCTGCAGCTAGACAGTTGTGCCCGCGCCCTGCCGCCAGCCGCCGCGCCGGCCAGCACTGCCGATTTGCAGGCATCGCTCACGCCCCACAGCGCCGACCGCAGCGAACAATGGACCTGGGACACCGCCGGCCACCTGGCGCAGCACATCGATGCGCTCGGCCAGGCCGAGTCGTGGCAGACCGACGCGCTGGGCAACCGCATCGCCTGGCGCAATGCCGCCGGCGCGCTCTGGCAGTACGCGTACGACGCCGCCGGCCGCATGACGGCCGAGATCGCCCCTGCCGTCATGGTGGCAGACGTCGTCCACGACAGCAGCGGCAACCTGGTCCTGGATGGCCAGCCAGCCCTGCAACACCTCGTCACGCGCCTGCGTTACAACGCGCTGGGCAACCTGCGCGCGCGCACCGAGGCCGCCGGCCGGCCCGACGAGTGCACCACGTTCTACGAGTACGACGCGCTGGGCCGCCAGGTGCGCACGCTGTTCCCGCCGGTGGGCATCTACACCGCCGCGCTGGACGACCCGCTGCATAACGGCATAGACGGCCTGGCCCAACGCACCGAAAGCCTGCACACCCTGTTTAGCCAGACCCGCTACGACAGCTTCGGCGATGCCATATCCGGACGCGACGTGGCCGGGAACACCAGCCGCAAGACCTACGACCGATTGGGCCGCGTCGTCCACGACATCGACGCCGCCGGCTATGTCACCGCCTACCGCCGCAACGGCTTCGGCGACGTCGTCGCACTCACCCGGCACGCGCTGGCCGTCGCCCTGTTATCGACCGGCGGCATCGGCATCGACAGCGCCACGGTCGATGCCGCGCTGACCCGCAGCAACGCCGACCGCAGCCTGCAGCAGACGGTCGACCGCAATGGCCGCCTGACCCGGGTCAGCGAAGCGGATGTCACCGTCTACGATCCCGACGCCGCCCCCGGCGCGCAACTGTTCACGGCCGATGCCACGACCCGCAACCGCTACAACGCCTTTGGCGACCAGGTCGAATCGGCGCAGTTGAAAGTCCCGCTGGCAGACCGGTGGACCAGTACGCACGTCGACTACGATCGCCGCGGCCAGCAGGTATCCACGCTGGACGCGCTGCACTACCGCACCACCCTCGCCTACGACGCCTGGGGCAACCTGACCGAACGCGTCGAGTTCGCGCAAGCCGCGCCGGACGGGGCAGTGTTTCCCAGTCCCGACGACCGCATCACCCGCACAAGCTGGGACGCCGCCAATCGCAAGACCAGCGAGACCCGCGTCAACGTCGAATACAGCGACCCAGCCGCGCCCACCGTCACCCTGCGCGGCGACCTCGTCACTACCTACGGCTACGACGCCGTCGGCAACCTGACCCGCGTCACCGACGCCGCCGGCGCCTCCACCTACAGCTACTACGACGCCCTCGGCCGCACCACCGCCGTAGCCGCCCCGGCGCGCGCATCCACGTCCAATGGCGCGACGGTGATTCCCCTCACCGAATTCCGGCGCGACGCCTTCGGCCAGGTGCTCGCGCAAGTCGACCGCGCAGCAGGTGCGCAGCGGGCGGACGAAGCCGGCTACCTGCCCGCCACCGCCGCCGCCAACATCACCGGCAGCAGGGCCGACCGCCTGACGCTGATGCAGTACGACAGCCACGGCCACCTGGTGCAGGGCACCGACGCCCTGGGCGTGTCGCACTACCGTTCCTACGACGCCCACGGCCGGCTGGCAAAAACCTGGCAGGCAGTGACGACCGACGATGACGGCCATCGCGCCACGCTATGGCAGACCTGGCGCCGCGATGCGCTCGGCCGCGAGGTCGAGCAGCGCGCCTCGCAGAACGTCGGCGATGCAGTCGCCCACGGCACTGCGTGGAACGCCTTCGGCGAGGTCGTCGCCCGCGGCATCGACGGCGGCTGGCAGGAATTGCTCGACTATGACCAAGCCGGGCGGCTGTGGCGCAGCAACGCCGGTGACGGCCAGGTCAAGGTCATGCTGCATGACCTGCAAGGCAACACCACCGCGCTCATCCAGGGCAATGGCCACGCGCCGCTGCCGGCCGACAGCGCCCATGCGGCCGCGTTGGCCACCGACGTGCGCCGCACCGACATTCGCTACGACCTGCTTGGGCGCGCCGTCGCCCAGACCAGTCCTGAACAGGAAGCCGGCTTCTTCGTCGCAGACGCCAGCACGTTGCGCTGGCCGCAGCCGCGCACCGGGGTTGGGCAAACCCTGGTCATCCGTCACGCTAGTGGCGTTACCTGGACAACGCTTGCCATCGTCGATGCCGGCAACGGTGAGTCTGGCGTCGACATCGCCGCGCTTGCCGCGGGCGACTACACGTTCGAGTTGCGCCAGGCCGGCTTCGACGGCAGCACCGTCACCCTGCCCGGCATGCTGCACATCGCTGCCGGCAAGGCAGGTGAAGTCCCCTCCACCGACGGCGTACCCGTCATCGACAACCTGACCGTGCGCGCCAGCACCACCGGCGCCAAGCCCGGCGGCAAGGACGCCGCTGCCTGGCTGGTCTGGGGCAATGCCGGCGAAGGCGGCACGCAGCGCTTCGAGTACCGTACTGCCGGCAGCAGTGAGCCCTGGCGCAGCCTGCCGGCGCTCTCCCGTGGCAACGGCTATTTCGGTGTCGACCGCAGCGCCGTGCCGGCCGGCCAGTATGAATACCGGCTGCAGCTGATCCCGGCCGGCGCTACCGAGCCCAACCGCACCCTCACCGGCGAGGTTGCGCTCGCCGCCTACGCGCCGTTGCACATTGCTGCCACCGACCCGGTCGACATGCCGGCGACCGTGCTGCAATGGTCGATGCCGCCGGCCGGCGCCACGGCCTTCCTGCTGGTGCGCGCCGTCGGCAGCGCGGACTGGGCCGAGATGGCCATTTCCACCGAGGTCATGGGCGTGGACGCCGAAGGCCAGCCGGTCGGCGTGCAAAAGGCCGTGCTCGACGCCTACCCCGTCGGCGCCTGGGAGTACGACCTGTCCTTCGCGCGCGACGGCGTGCTGGTCGGACATGCCAGCGGCCAGATCGACGTTCCCGACAACGGTGGCCTGCCGTTCCTGACCAACAACACCGTCGCCGGCACCGCCTACACCCTGCCCGCCAGCAGCCGCATCGCCAGCGTCACCAGTACCCTGACGCTGCGCCCGACCGTCCACCGGACTTACGACCGTTGGGGCAACGTAGTCAGCGTCGACGACCCGCGCTCCCCCGACTGGCAGACCGTCATCCGCTACAACGCCGCCAACCAGGTCGTCGAGCAGACCCATCCCGACGCCGGCCAGGGCGCGCCGGTCACCCGATACTTCTTCGACCGCCTGGCCCGGCAGATCGGCATGACCGATGCCAATGGCAATATCACCGTCAACGACTACGACGCGGCCGGCCAGCTTGTTGCCGAACGCCATGCCGACGGTGGCATCGTGCGTCACTTCTACGACGCGTTCGGCGACGAAGTGCGCACCGTCGACGCCAACGGCCATGCCGGCCATCACCAGCACGACCAGCTCGGCCGCCGCATCGCCACCATCAGCGCGCCGGTCGATGTGTTCGGCTTTGACGCCGGCGGCGCGCTTGCCGATGCCGGCCGACAGTCCATCGTCCAGCTCACCGGCTACGACGAGGCCGGCCGCATCACGGCCCAGAGCGACGGCCTGGGCAACACCACCCGCACCCGCTACGACCTGCAGGGCAATGTCGTCGCCGTCATCGCCCCGCTGGGCCAGCAAACCCGGTACGCCTACGACCACCACAACCGCCAGAGCGGCATGACCGACGCCAACGGCGCCCACGCGCGCTGGCAGTACGACCACTTCGGCCGCCTGCTTGCCCACACCGACATCGGCGGCGCCGCCACGCGTGTGGTCTGCGACAGCGCCGGCCAGATGGTCAGCCAGACGACGCAAACCGGCCAGGACCTGCGCTATACCTACGACCCGGCCGGCAAGCTGGTGCAGATCGTCGACGCGGCCAATCGCAAGACCACGACTTACCGCTACGACGCCGCCGGCAACCGCGTGACCGAGCGCACCGTGCAGGACGGCCTGCTGCTGCAAGACAACACCCTGCACTTCGACAGCCTGGGCCGCATGACCGATGTCACCGACCGCGCCGACGGGCTGGCCGCGGTGCGCATCCGTTACGACCGCCTTGGCAACCGCGTGCACATCACGACCGACATCCATGGCGCCGGCGTGGCCCAGCACCAGGAAGGCTGGTACGCCTACGACGCGATGAACCGGCAGGTGCTGGTCGATGCCGCCAACGCCGCCGGCGAGCTGGGCGCGGCGGGGCATCGCGTGACCTACGACCTCGCCGGCAACCGCATCACCGACACCTGGCTGAGAAACGGCACCGAAACCAGCGCTATTTATGAATACGACGCGCTGCACCGGCTGGTGCGCACACTGCGCGACGGCCAGTACGTGGAACAGCGGTTGTATGACGCAGGAAGCAGGCTGGTGTACCAGGCGGCGATGGTGGATGCCGGCCTACCCGAAATCGGCGAAGACGGTTTCTTTACAGGAAACGCCGGGCAGACCGCCGAGGACAGGATCAAGGCGTACAACGACGGTGTCCCGCAAGCCGACCAGCTCCCCGAGAACCAGCGCACCTATCGCTACGACGCCAATAGCCGCCTGCTGTCGCAGCGCGTAAACGATCTCTTCGGCAACCCCGACTACCTCGTCGACTACGGCGGCACCGACAGCTACGACGCCGTCGGCAACCTGCTGAACTACCGGGTCGTCAAGTACGGCGACGACGGCTACACCAACACCTTCACCAACCACCTGGTGCGCTACGAGGGCTACGTCATCGATCGCACCGATGGCCGCAGCACGCTCTACGAAGACGGCAGCACCAGTCGCCAGTACGACCCCTACGGCAACCTCGTCGCCATCACCGACGCCCAGGGCGCCGACAACAACCGCCGCTACTACAACGACGCGACCGGCCAGGCCCTGCTGGTGCAGCACGGCGACAAGGTCCAGCGCCAGTTGATCGCCAACGGCCAGGTCCTCGGCCGCTACGGCACCGGCCCCGACCCGGTCAAGCCCAGGGACGATGACGCCAACCCGCAGTTCGCCACCAGCGCCGACCTGAACTTCACCTACCAGCGCGTCAACGATACCCATCCCGGCGCCACCCCCACCGCCTACCGCGTGCAGCCCGGCGACACGCTGCAGGGCATCGCCCAGCAAGCCTACGGCGACGCCGGCTACTGGTACCGCATCGCCGAGGCCAACGGCCTGGATGCGAAGACCGCCCTGCAAACCGGCCAGCACCTGCAGCTCCCCGGCCTGCCCGGCACCACCTTCGACCGCGCCGAGAGCATGCGTCCCTACGACGCCAGCCAAGTCATCGGCGACACCACCCCGACCATGCCGCCACCGCCAGAGGACGATGGCGGGTGCGGGGTATTGGGGATGATCTTCGTGATCATCGTGGCGGTGGTGGCAACCGTCATCACGGCCGGCGCTGCTGCAGCGGCCATGGGCGCCACGGCCACGGCTGCTGGCGGCACCGGCCTGGCCGCGCTGGGATCGGCTGCGCTGACCGGCGGCGCACTGGTAGGTGCAGGCGGAGCAGCGCTGGGCGCGGCCGTGGGCCTGGGAGCCGCGGTGGTCGGCGGGATCGCCGGGTCGATCCTCAGCCAGGGCGTGGGAATGGCGCTGGGCATGCAGGACAGTTTCAGCTGGAGCAATGTGGCGCTGGGCGCGCTGAGCGCTGGCGTAACGGCCGGCCTCGGCGCAGTTGCACCCGGCATCCTGGCTGGGCAGGGAACGCTGGCCGTAACCTCGCGCGCCATCGTTGCCAATGCGGTCACGCAGGGAATCGGCGTGGCGACCGGACTGCAGGAGAAATTCAGCTGGACCAGCGTGGCGGCCGCTGGAATTGGCTCTGGCGTCGGACAGCTGACTGGTCATGCTCTGCAAAACACCGCGTTCGAGAATGTGTTTGGAAGATATGGCGTGGCCTTGGCGTCCGGTTTCGCCGGCGGGGCAGCGGCGGCGGTAGCGCGGGGTGGACGGATCAGCGTGGCGCAGATTGCGGCGGATGCGTTTGGCAACGCGATTGGCAGCAGCATTGCCGAGGCCAACTGGAGCGGCGACCTATCGGACACTGTCCGCGAAGACTTCAGACGTTCCGAGATCGAGGCCATGAACAACGACGCCAGGCTCGCCGACGCGCTTGCGATGTCTGGCCCGGGCATGTCGGAGGCCGATTACTGGAATGCGCCGGCCCGCACGATGGCGGATCGGTATGCCGATACCTATGGCGGCCAGGCCATGAACACTGCTGATCGATTGCGCCTGAATATCAGCAGTTCGAACGGCATCGACTCAAGCCAACTACCCTCGGCCGAGTATGGGTTTGTACAGGACTACATGTCCCGGAATCCCAACGCCTCCGTTGACGACGTGCGCGCGGCCTATGACCAGGCATGGGCGGACCAGTCCGATGCGCATCTGCTGCAACAGGCAAGAGAATCGCTGATGCAAGACAGCGCCTCGCTGCGCATGGTTGGCCAGAGTGCAGATGGCGGACTGATATGGAATACCGGGGCGGTGTCGTATCCGGTGGGCTCGCCGGAAATTGAAGTGCGCTTGCTGCAAGATGGCGCGCTCGGCGGCACGGGCCTGAAGCAACCGATTTCTACATGGCAAGATGACTTCATTCGCGGCTATGGCGGCGAGTATCGCAGCGTAATGGAAGGGCCGGCCCCTGCCTCAGAGACTATCGGCCGCTACTCGGGCGAAGTGGTGGACTCATTCAAGAACTTCGGCATGGGCATGATCGGCGCGAGCAGCATGAACGCCGCTCAGGCCAGCTGGAGCGCAGGCAACTACGGAATATCGTTGCTGCAAGGTGCGCAGGCGTTCGGTGAAGCCGGCATGACCGTCTTTGGCTTCGGTTTAGGATCAACTGCGCGCTATGGCGCTACGATGACTGCGGAGGAATTGGCTGCAGTCAGGGGAACATATGCCAATGGTGCAGAAACAGTTTGGCTTGATTCATCAATAATCCGGCAATCCCAGAAATCGATTTCATATGCTAAGACCGGTGGCTACACGCTAGACGACATAGCACGCGGTTTTGTTGAGAATCCTGCCGATCCACGGTTGTCTATTGATGCAGTGCGCATGCGCGACGGCTTATTAACGAGTGTGGATAACTCACGTCCGGCAGTGCTTAATGCTACGGGAGGTAAACAAATCCAAACGCGAATCAGAGCGTTTGATGAACTATTGACAGATAAAGAAACATTTCGCTTTACCGTAAGAGTTGATAATGTTGAGCGCGTGCCAACTACATGGGGCGACGCGGTTGAGGCGAGAATTTGGAAACAGGGTGACCAATTCATGACGTACTACCCAAACGGCTCACTGTTAGTGCCTAAAGTGACAGGTGCACCGGTCGGCAGCATCTGGAGCCAATACAATCAATATCCATGGAAGAGATAATCATGAACTCCAGCCAAGAAAACAGAGATTATGTCGCGCAAGCCCTAAAAGGATTAGGGGTGGATTTGCCAGAAAAATACTTAGCTATGCTGTCAGAGACACCGGTACACCAAGCAATAAGTGGACTAAGCCCTTGGTTCTTCCCGGCAAATCCAGACCGTGCAGTTAAATTTTGCAGTGAAGCGGCCGGACGGCCAGTATTCCCTTTTGCACAAGCGGTGGAAGAAGACAAGATGGCATGCTTTGTGGTCGAGCCGGGAGGCAAGCCAGCGGTGATTGTGATTAATCCTTGGAGCGAAAACAAGACGACTGTGGTCCAGGCTTTATTGCCCAGCTATGACGCTTGGCGAAAGTACGCAGCAGAGGTGTCTCGCGATGTAAGGGCGCGTGAAGCCGAGAACGATGAATAAAACTTGAAGCCTCGATTGTGTATGTGCAAAGCATGAATTTTTAGCACAGCGATGTCCGATACTGTTGCCCAACCCTACGTTTAATATCTTCTTCCAGAACTCATGGGCCCACACTCTGAACTTGGAACCTATAAGTCTTAGGATGGTTACAGTTTAACCCCATAACCTTGACAGCTTCGACGCCGTCGACAATCTCCTCAACTACCGCATCGTCATGTAAGCCGAGATCAGGATTCCACAAACCGGGCTTGAAACCGACAATGTCTACGACCGTTGGAATCTGGCCCTACAACTCCCGAATAGCCACAAGTCGCCAGAGTAAAGCCGGCACGATACGAGTGAAAGCGTGCCAAAAATGAGACCAGATAGTTTTACCTCGCCAAGAAAAGAACCGGAACGCTCAAAGTCAGCCAAACCCCATTCTCCGCCTGATAAAACTTGAAGCCCTGTTCATGCATCTGCAAGGCCCGGATTTCCAGCACAACGGGCTTCCCATATCGTTGCCCAACCGTACGTGCAGTATCTTTGTCCTCGGACAGATGCACATACTGGCGTGAGCCGGGTTTCAATCCTTCCCTATTGATCGACTCCAAAAACCGCATCGCCGTGCCGTGATGGAGAAGCGCTGGCGGCGTCTTCTCGGCATAGTTGATATCTACACGATCGGTCGAATGTCCCTGTACCGCGCGAATGCGCAGCCCGTCTTCGGAAATGGAAAAGCGCTTCTTGTCGCTGCTCATCACCACGTTCTGAATACACTCGTGGTCGAGCTGCTTGCCTGCGTTGGCGGCGGCGGAAATCAATGCAGCGATGTCTACCCACCCTTCGCGATCAAGCGTAATACCTATTGCATCCGGCTGGTGCCGGAGCACGTAGCTCAGGAACTTGCTCACGTCGGATAGTTGTTTGCTCATGTCTTTTTAAAATCTCTTCAAGTCTGGCTGACAAAACGGAACGGCACGCGGATTGATGAATGGATTGCAACATGTATTGTCCAACCTGAATTACCGCAAACTTACCAAGTCCTTTGGTTCAATCAGTTTGTCGCCTCGTGGCACGCGTGGGCATCAACGATGAATTATTCGTCCTCTTGGGAAGAGGGCCGGTCAGACTCCTAGTGCAAACCTGCAACTTACGAGGACTGCGAAGCTCCGAGTCTGACCCCTTACCCTTTGCCCTGCCCGCTTTCCGCAGCCTGCCGCAGGTGTTCCACGGCGTCATGGTCGCTGAATGGCCGATGCCGGACCGCTGAACCGTCTTTGACAGGCAGCATCCTTACCCCCGAATATGAAATATTTGCGCCGCGCTTCGTCACTGCGATTCATGGTCGGTTCAGGAGGTGAACATTAGTGCGGAGTTTAAACATCAGGCAAGAGCGTGTGCCGCAGTTAACTTTTCATGGCCGTCTAAGCGCTGCGCATGGTCATGGACCGGCATGCGATACCAGGGAGATGGTTCGACGCGTCAACAGTAAAACCAGGCTGCCTTCAGCGCGCCCGTTCCCGCCGCAATTCCCGAAACCGCTCCAGCGTCGTCTCGATACGCGTATTAATCAGCAGGATCTCCGCCTCGTAGTCGTCCAGCCGACGGCGGCTGCCGCTGACGCCGCGGTCGGCTTCCTCCAGTCGCTGCCGCAGGTAGGCCGAGCGCGGTTCGGTGC
This sequence comes from uncultured Noviherbaspirillum sp., assembly GCA_963522035.1. Lineage (GTDB taxonomy): Bacteria > Pseudomonadota > Gammaproteobacteria > Burkholderiales > Burkholderiaceae_D > Noviherbaspirillum_A. The sequence continues at coordinate 30,060 of CAUQYP010000010.1, forward strand.
CGGAGAATTGCGCATAGTCCGCTTCTGCGGCCTGCTGCCGTTTCTCGGCCGCGGCCAGCACCTGCTTTTCCCGCTTGACGTTCTCCTGGACGATGGCGACGTTGCGGCGGCCCGAATCGACGATGTCGTCCTCGCTGCGAAAGCGCGAGAGGATTGCGGCGTCGCTGCGGCGTTGTTCGACCGCCGCCAGTTCTTCGGCCTTCCGGGCGCGTGCTTCTTCCTGAGCCTGCTTTTTTTCGTCAGCCGTCAGCGGCGCTGCAATCTCGCGCCGGGTAATGCCGTTCCGGTCCATCTCGCGCATGGGCCGGGTGCTGCATTCGGCAATCGGCCGATCCGAGGTCAGCGTGCGGCCGGCAGCGTCCTTGCAGATGTAGATCTTGCCCTGTGCCAGCGCCAGCGCGGGCGCCAGCAGGCACAGGAGGGCAAGGCGCTTGCCGGCCATGCCGTGTCAGCCGCCGTTGACGCCGTAGCGGCTGCGGTAGGCAGCGACCGCGTCGCGGTGCTGCGCCAGTTCGCTGTTGCCGCCGGCCGAGATATAAGCCAGCAGGTCGTCCAGGTTGGCAATCGACACCACCGGCATGCCGTAGGCGGCGCTCACTTCCTGCACCGCCGAGTTGGCCGACAGCGCGTCGTCGCGGCCGGAACGCTCCATGCGGTCCAGCGCGATCATCACCGCGGCCGGCGTGGCGCCGGCGGCGCGGATCATGTCGACCGACTCGCGTACCGAGGTGCCGGCGGAAATCACGTCGTCGATGATGACGACCCGGCCGCGCAGCGGCGCGCCGACGATGGTGCCGCCCTCGCCATGGTCCTTGGCTTCCTTGCGGTTATAGGCGAACGGCACGCTGCGCCCTTTCGCCGCCAGCGCCACCGCGGTGGCGGAGGCCAGCGTGATGCCCTTGTAGGCAGGGCCGAACAGCATGTCGAATTCAATGCCCGAATCGAGCAGCGTCTGCGCATAGAAGTCGGCCAGCCGGGCCAGGGTGGCGCCGTCATGGAACAGGCCGGCGTTGAAGAAATAGGGGGAAGTGCGACCGGCCTTGGTGACGAATTCGCCAAAGCGCAGGACGCCGGCGTCGACTGAAAATGCAATGAAGCGCTGACGTAGATTTTCCAAGATGGGACCGTGACTGGAGCGGATGCGGGAGCGTCATTTTATCCCTATCCGGTGGAAACCGCTGAAGGAAATGCTTTGTGGAAATTCTTTCCACTATCCGCTGGCTTCAGGTAGCGAGCGCATTACAATACGCCCTCCCAACGCCACCCACCGTCCATTCGCCCATGCTCAGCGTCATATCCGCCAACCTCAACGGCATCCGTTCCGCCACCAGCAAGGGTTTCCTCGACTGGCTCGCCGCCCAGGACGCCGACTTCGTCTGCATGCAGGAACTCAAGGCGCAGGCGCCGGACATGACGGCCGACATGCTGAACCCGGATGGCTACTTCGGCTATTTCCACTACGCGGAAAAGAAGGGCTACAGCGGTGTCGGCATCTATGCGCGCCACCAGCCCTTGCAGGTGATACAGGGGCTGGGCGTGCCGGAAATCGATGCCGAGGGACGCTACATCGAACTGGTCTACGACGGACTGTCAGTCGTGTCGGTCTACCTGCCGTCCGGCTCCAGCGGCGAACACCGGCAAGCGGCCAAATTCGCGTTCATGGACCACTTTTACCGGCATCTCGCCGACCTCGCGCAGCGTGGCCGCAAGGTTGTGATCTGCGGCGACTGGAACATCGCGCACAAGGAAATCGACCTGAAGAACTGGAAGGGCAACCTGAAGAATTCCGGCTTCCTGCCCGAGGAGCGGGCCTGGATGAGTGCGGTCATCGACGAGCTGCGCTGGGTCGACGTCTATCGCCGGCTGCATCCCGACACCACCGGCGACGCCTATACCTGGTGGAGCAACCGCGGCCAGGCCTGGGCCAAGAACGTCGGCTGGCGCATCGACTACCAGATCGCCACCGAGGGACTGGCGCTGACCGCGCAGCGCGCAGCCATCTACAAGGCGCAACGCTTCTCCGACCATGCGCCGCTCACCATCCACTATGAGCACGACCACTTCGGCGCGGCAGGCTGAGCAGACTGCGCTTATTGCACCGGCGCTATGCCCTGCACATTGCTGCGATAAGGCGGCAGCGCGCCAGGCCGGGCGTTAATCGCCTTCGCGTAGACCGGCATCACCTGCGGCAGCGTCTTCTGGATCTGCGCGATCCGGTTGTTGCCGGACGGATGGCTCGACAGCCATTGCGGCGGCGCGCTCTTTTCCAGCATCGCCATCTTGCGCCACACCGCCACGCCGGCGCGCGGGTCGTAGCCGGCGCGGGCGACCAGGTCCAGGCCCACGGTGTCGGCCTCGGTCTCGTCCTCGCGCGAGAAACGCAGCAAGGCCAGCTGCGCGCCCTGCCCGACCACCATCTGCCCGGCCTGCCCGAGGCCGAAGATGGCTGAACCCAGGCTTGCGCCCAGCTGCAGCAGGTTGCCTTTCGCAACCCGCTCGCGGCCATGTTCGCGCAGCGCATGGGCAATCTCGTGGCCGGCGACGATGGCGATTTCATCGTCGGTCAGCTTCAGCGTATCGACCAGTCCGCTGAAGAAGGCGATCTTGCCGCCTGGCATGCAGAAGGCGTTGACGCTGTCGGACTTGAACAGGTTGACTTCCCATTGCCAGGCGGCGGCGTCCGGGTTCCAGCGGCTGACGTTGGCAATGATCCTGCGGGAAATCGCGCGCACCCGCTGCAACTGCGGGTCGGTGTCGCCGGCCAGCGCGCCTTTCTGGCTGGCCTGCTGCTTGAGTTCCTCGTACTGCATGGTGGCTTGCTGCTCCAGCTCTTTCGCGGGCACCAGGCCACGCAAGCGCGACATGCGGTCGACCGAGACGCCTTCGTCCTGCGCGATGGCCGGCAGGACAGGTGCCATCGGCAGTGCCAGGCAGAGCAGGAGGATGGGGAGTCGAGGTAATTTTTTCATCGGTTGCCATTCCAGGGTGCAATTTTCGGGAGCATCAGCATGCCGGGCAGCGCCAGCACAAAGCACAGGATAAAGAACAGGAACCATCCTGTCTCGGCGACGATGTAGCCGACGCCGGAATTGACAAAGGTTCGGGGCACGGCGGCCAGGCTGGTGAACAGCGCGTACTGGGTCGCGGTATAGCGCGGGTCTGTCGTGGTGGCAATATACGAGACGAATGCGGCAGTGCCCAGGCCCACGCCGAAGGCTTCGAAGCCGATCACCAGCGCCAGCAGCAGCAGGTCGGCGCCCGCATAGGCCAGCCAGGCAAACCCGAGGATGGCAACCGCCTGGATCACGCCAAAGATCCACAGCGCCCGGTTGATGCCCAGGCGCACCATCCAGATGCCGCCGATCAGGCCGCCGGCCAGGCTGGCCCAGAAGCCGGTGGTCTTGGCGACCACGCCGATCTGCGTCATCGAAAATCCCAGGTCGATGTAGAACTTGGTCGCCAGCGCGGTGGCCATGCTGTCGCCCAGCTTGTAGAGGAAAATGAAGCCGAGGATGGCGAGCGCATTGCCCCAGCCGCCGCGGGCGATGAATTCGCGGAACGGCAGCACCACCGCTTCCCGCATGTTCTTGGGCGGCGTGCCGTAGACGCGCGGCTCGGCGATCAGCAGGGTGCAGACCAGGCCGGGCAGCATGAAGGCCGCGGTGATCCAGAACACCGGCTGCCAGGCCATCAGGTCGGCCAGTATCAGCGACAGCGCGCCGGGCACCATGCCGGCGACCTTGTACGCATTGACATGGATGGCGCCGCCCAGGCCCTGCTCGTTGTCGGGCAGGATCTCGCGGCGGTAGGCGTCGATCACGATGTCCTGGCTGGCCGACAGGAAGGCGATCACGCTGGCGGCGAAGGCGATCAGCGGCACCTGCGTGAGCGGGTCGAGCATGCCCATTGCGCCGATGCCGATGAACAGCAGGCCCTGGGTCAGCGCCATCCAGCCGCGCCGGCGCCCCAGTTTGCCGAAACTGTAGCGGTCCATCAGCGGCGACCAGAGGAATTTCCAGGTATAGGGAAACATGACCAGCGCGAACAGGCCGAGCGCCTTGACGTTCAGGCCGGACTTGGCAAGCCAGGCCTGCACCAGCGACAGCAGGATGAACAGCGGCAGGCCGGAACTGAAACCGAGGAAGACGCAGATCAGCATGCGCCGGTTCAGGTAGCTGTGCCAGGTGAGCGCATCCTGCTTCATGCGGCCACCCGCTTGCGCAGCCTGAAGACCGCCAGGCTGCCGCGCCAGTTGGGCAGGAAGGTCACCGGCTTGCCGGCTTCGTCCAGCGCGACGAATTCCAGCACTTCGAGTCCCACTTCGCTGGCCAGGTCCTGGAAGTCGTTGATGGTTGCGCAGCGCAGGTTGGGCGTGTCGTACCACGCATACGGCAGGCTCTTCGACACCGGCATGCGGCCGCGCAGCAGCGACAGCCGGTGCGGCCAGTAGGCGAAGTTGGGAAAGGAGACGATGGCGTCGGCGCCGACCCGGGCGATGTCGCGCAGCACGCCCTCGACGTTCTTCATCATCTGCAGCGCCGACAGGCACAGCACGGTGTCGAACGCATTGTCGGCGAAGATGGCGAGGCCCGCTTCCAGGTCCTGCTGGATCACCGGCACATTGCGCTCGATGCACGCCGGTATCTTGGCGTCGTCGATCTCGACGCCGTAGCCGGCGCATTGGCGGGCGCTTTGCAGGTAGTCCAGCATCACGCCGTCGCCGCAGCCGAGGTCGAGCACCTGCGAGCCGGGCGCAACCCAGTGGGCGATGAAGGCCAGGTCGGCGCGCAGCGCGGTCAGTTCGTTGAAGTTCATGCAGCCACCGCGCTTTCGCTGCGGGCGGGCACGCCGGCGCCAAGTTCACGCCAGACTTCGCCGTAGTAGGCCCGGATAGTCGCCATGTAGCGCGCATCTTCCAGCAAAAAGGCATCGTGGCCGTGCGGCGCGTCGATCTCGGCGTAGGTCACGTGCCGGCGGTTGTTCACCAGCGCCTGCACGATCTCGCGGCTGCGCGCCGGCGCAAAACGCCAGTCGGTGCTGAACGACACCAGCAGGAAGCGGGCGCGGGTGCCGGCCAGCGCCGCGGTCAGGTCGCCGGCGAAGGCGGCGGCCGGGTCGAAATAATCGAGCGCCTTGGTGATCAGCAGGTAGGTGTTGGCGTCGAAGTACTCGGCGAACTTGTCGCCCTGGTAGCGCAGGTAGGATTCGATCTCGAAGTCGATGCCGAAGCCGAACTGGTATTCGCCGGACCGCAGTTCACGGCCAAACTTCTCGGCCATGTCGTCGTCCGACAGGTAGGTGATGTGGCCGACCATGCGCGCCACCCGCAGCCCGTTCCTCGGCACCACGCCGTGCGCATAGTAGTCGCCGCCATGGAAGTCGGGGTCGGCCAGGATGGCCTGGCGCGCCACGTCGTTGAAGGCGATGTTCTGCGCAGACAGTTTGGGCGTGGAGGCGATTACCAGGCAGTGGCGCAGCCGGTCCGGGTACAGCAGGCTCCAGGCCATGGCCTGCATGCCTCCCAGCGAGCCGCCCATGACCGCGGCGAACTGGCGTATGCCCAGCGCGTCGGCCAGGCGCGCCTGCGCATGCACCCAGTCGTCCACGGTGACGACAGGGAAGGCGGCGCCATAGGGCTTGCCGGTTGCAGGATTGACATGCATCGGCCCGGTGGAGCCGAAGCAGGAGCCGAGGTTGTTGACGCCGATGACGAAGAAGCGGTCGGTGTCGAGCGGCTTGCCGGGACCGACCATGTTGTCCCACCAGCCCACGCTCTTGCTGCCGTCTTCCTTCAGGTAGACGCCGGCCACGTGGTGCGACGCATTCAGCGCATGGCATACCAGCACCGCGTTGGAACGGTCGGCATTGAGCTGGCCATAGGTTTCATAGACCAGCGTATAGCCGGCAATCGAGGCCCCGCTCTGCAGCGGCAGCGGCTCGGGGAAATGCATGGACTGCGGTGAAACGACGCCAATAGATTTCATCATTGTCCGGTTCGCACGACCGCTGCCGGCTGCGCGACTTCAAAATAAAAAAGCCCGAGAGCGCATGCTGTCGGGCCAGGTTCGGGGCTTGTACCAAGCTCGCTTTAGCCGTATTTATGCGGGGAATCCCCCTGCGCCCGCAAGCTGGGGCTGCCGCGCGTTGCGCTGGCAGCCGGTCAAATCGGCGCACTCGCAGAAGAATAGCGAAGTCGCCGGACGGCGTCAAACGGGGTCGCGGGCCGAACCGGGAACGCGGGAATGCCGGGAAGACAACCCTCTTTACGCGATGCGCAATTGCTCGACCGCCTCGTTGATCGCATCGGCCTCCACCAGGCGCAATATCTTGCGGGTCTTCGGCACCAGCGTGGCCAGGTTGCTGTTCAGGATTTCCTGCTTGACCGACAACAGCTGCGCCGGATGCATGGAAAACTCGCGCAGGCCCATGCCCAGCAGCAGCCGCGTCAGCTTGGTGTCGCCGGCCATCTCGCCGCAGACCGACACCGGTATGCCGGCCTTGGCGCCGGCGGCAATCGTGGTCGACAGCAGGAACAGCACGGCCGGGTGCAGCGGGTTGTACAGGTGCGCGACTTCATGGTCGACCCGATCGACCGCCAGCGTGTACTGGATCAGGTCGTTGGTGCCGATGGACAGGAAGTCGAGCCGCCGCGCAAACAGCGGCAGCGCCAGCGCCGCCGCCGGTATCTCGATCATCGCGCCGATCGGGATCTGCGGGTCGAACTTGCGGTTGGCCTCCCGCAGCTGCGCCTTGGCCTGCGCGATCATGGCCAGCGTCTGGTCGATCTCGAACGCATGCGCCAGCATCGGGATGAGCAGCTTGATCGGGCCGAATGCCGATGCCCGCAAGATGGCGCGCAGCTGCGCCATGAACATTTGCGGCTCCGCCAGGCAGTAGCGGATGGCGCGCAGTCCCAGCGCCGGGTTCTGCGCGGTTTCCTCGGCGGTGTCCATCGGCTTGTCGGCGCCGATGTCGAGCGTGCGTATCGTGACCGGCCGGCCCTTCATCGCCGTCACCGCGGTCTTGTAGGACTCGAACTGCTCGTCTTCCGACGGCAGCCGGTTGGCATAGCCGCTGCGGCCCATGAACAGGAACTCGGAGCGGAACAGGCCGATGCCGGTGGCGCCCGCCTCCAGCGCGGCCGCGCAGTCCTGCGGCAGCTCGATATTGGCCAGGAGCGCAATCTCGGTGCCGTCCAGCGTGACCGCCGGCGTCTTTTTCAGGCGGCTCAGCTTCTTGCGCTCGCGCACCTGTTTGGCCTGGCGCTCGCGGTACTGCTCCAGCACCACCGGCGGCGGGTCGACGACCACCACGCCGGCGTCGCCGTCGATGATCACCCAGTCGTCCTGCGCAATCAGCGCCGACGCGTTGTACATGCCGACCGCCGCCGGTATGTCCAGGCTGCGGGCGACGATGGCGGTATGGGAATTCTGGCCGCCGAGGTCGGTGATGAAGCCGGCGAACGCGCGGTCGCGGAATTGCAGCATGTCGGCCGGCGAGATGTCGTGCGCCACCACCACCATGTGCGCGGTCGAGTCCGGCGAGCTGGCCAGGTTGGCCAGCGTCGACGCGGTGCCGGTCAGCACCTTCAGCACCCGCTCGCCGACCTGCTGGATGTCGTTCTTGCGCTCGCGCAGGTAAGTGTCCTCGATCTCGTCGAACTGCGCGGAAAGCTCGTCGATCTGGGTCAGCAAGGCCCATTCAGCGTTGTAATGCCGGCTGCGGATGATGTCGAGCGGCATCTCGGAGATCATCGGGTCGGACAGGATCAGCGCATGCACGTCGATGAAGGCGCCCAGCTCGGCCGGCGCGTCCGGCGGCAGCTCGCGCCAGACCGCCTGCAGTTCCTGGTGCACCTTGTTAATGGCATTCTGCAGCCGCTCGACCTCGGCTTCGACCTGGTCCTCGCTGATCAGGTAATGCTTGACCTCGAGCGCCGCCGACGCCAGCAGGTGCGCGCGCCCTATCGCGATGCCGCGCGATACCGGTATGCCATGGAGCGTGAAGGATGCCATCGGTCTGTACGTGCCTGGATGAAGGTGTTATTCGCTTTCGCCGAAGCGGGCCTGGATCAGTTGCTGCAAGGCCTTGAAGCATTCCTCCTCGTCCGGGCCATCGATCTCGAGGTTCACCACCGCGCCGCGGCCGGCGGCCAGCATCATCACGCCCATGATGGATTTCGCATTGACGCGGCGCTTGTTGCGCGTCATCCAGACCTCGCTCTTGTACTTTGCCGCCAGCTGCGTCAGTTTCGCCGACGCCCGCGCATGCAGGCCGAGCTTGTTGATGATTTCGATGTCTTGCTGAATCATTGTGGCCCGTTGTTATTTGTCAGGTGGGGGAAAGACGTACCCGGTTGTCGACTCGCACGGCGCCGTTCTGGCCGCCGGCCAGCGCCATTTCCACCACGACGTCCACCGTGTCGTTGCGGTAGGTCAGCGCCCGCAGCAGCATCGGCAGGCTGATGCCGGCCACCACTTCCACGTGGCCCGGCTGGCTGAGAGGCAGGGTGCAGTTGGATGGCGTTCCGCCCATGACGTCGGTCATGACCAGCACGCCGCTGCCGTCGTCGATGCGGCAGATCGCTTCCGCGGCCAGCCGCCGCACCTCGGCAGTGTCCTGGTCGGCGTTGACGTCGATCGCCTCCAGCCGCTCGGGCCGGCCCCGGAAGACATGGGTCGCCGCGTCGATGAAAGCCTGCCCTAGCGGCGCATGGGTCAGGAGCAAGATACCAACCATAAGGGTCTTAACCGGGACGGAAAGCCAGCATTAAACCACGGCCGCGGCGCGTTCCAGCGCATCGATGAACTTTGCCGTGACCGAAAAACCGGTCTGCTGCTCGATTTCCTGGAAACAGGTCGGGCTGGTGACGTTGATTTCAGTCAGGTAGTTGCCGATCACGTCCAGCCCAACCAGCAGCAGGCCGCGCTGCCACAGGATGGGTGCGACGGTCTCGCCGATCTCGCGCTCGCGCGGCGTGATGGCCCGCGCCACGCCCAGGCCGCCGGCCGCCAGGTTGCCGCGCACCTCGCCGCCCTGCGGTATGCGCGACAGGCCGTAAGGCATCACTTCGCCGGCAATCAGCAGCACCCGCTTGTCGCCATCGACGATCTCGGGAATGTAGCGCTGGACCATGATGGTGCGCCGGCCGTTGTCGGACAGCGACTCGATGATGGAACCGAGATTCATGCCGTCTTCCCGCACTCGGAAAATGCCGGCGCCGCCCATGCCGTCGAGCGGCTTCAGGATGATGTCATGGTGCTCGCGGTGGAACGCGCGTATGCGCGCATTGTCGCTCGTCACCAGCGTCGGCGCGGTCAGCTGCGGGAACTGCGCGATCGACAGCTTCTCGTTGTTGTTGCGGATGGCTTCCGGCCGGTTGAACACCCGCGCGCCATGGCTTTGCGCGACTTCCAGCAGGTAGGTCGCGTAGATGTATTCCATGTCGAACGGCGGGTCGGTGCGTTCCAGCACTGCGTCGAACTCGGTCAGCGCGCGCGCCTCCGGCGGCTCGGCGCGGTACCAGTCGTCCGGGTCGCCGGTCAGGGTGATGCGCGAAATGCCCGCGACCACGCGCCCGGCCTCGATCGCCATGTCGCGGTGGCGGAACGCGTACAGTTCGTGGCCGCGCTTCGCCGCCTCGACCATCATGGCGTAGGTGGTGTCCTTGTAGGTCTTGAAGGTGGAGAGCGGGTCGGCGAGGAAGGCTATTTTCATGTTCTTAATACACTTCCGGGTTAGGGTCGGTCTTTTCGAGTTCGAGCGAGGCGGCCAGCAGCGCCAGCCGGGCGACCACGCCGTACATGTAGAAACGGTTGGGCGCGGTGGTGCCGGGCTTCGCATGCGGGTTGGGCAGCGCATGCTGCTGGGCGAAGGCCAGCGGCACGAAATGCGCGCCCGGCGCATTCAGGTTTTCATCGACGCCGCGCTCGGCATGGACGCGATAGAAGCCGCCCACCACGTAGCGGTCTATCATGTAGACCACCGGCTCGGCCACCGCTTCATTGATGTGCTCGAAGCTGTAGACGCCTTCCTGCACGATCACGTTGGTGACTTCCAGCCCGTCCTTCACCACCGCCATCTTGTTGCGCTGCTTGCGGTTCAGGTCGCGCACCTCGCTGGCGTCGCGCACGGTCATGATGCCCATGCCGTAGGTGCCGGCATCGGCCTTGACGATGACGAACGGAGTTTCCTTGATGCCGTATTCCTTGTACTTCTTGCGGATCTTCGCCAGCACCGCGTCGACCGCCGCGGCCAGCGCATCTTCGCCGACGCGCTCCTGGAAATCGATCGGGCCCACCTTGGCGAAGTAGGGGTTGAGCATCCACGGGTCGACGTCGATCAGCTTGGCGAACTTCTTGACGACGTCGTCATAGGCCGAAAAGTGGTTGGTCTTGCGGCGCACCGCCCAGCCTGCATGCAGCGGCGGCAGCACGTTCTGTTCGTTCAGGTCTTCCAGGATAGGCGGCAGGCCGGACGACAGGTCATTGTTCAGCAGGATGGTGCAGGGATCGAAGTTCTTCAGGCCGACGCGGCGGCCGTTGGCCAGGATTTCCAGCGGCTCCAGCGTCAGCGTGCCGCCGTCCGGCAGGTTGATCGGCGTCGGCTCCCTGACGGTCTCGTCCAGCGTGCCGAGGCGGACATTGAGGCCGGTCTGGCGGAAGATCTGCATCAGCCGTTCGATGTTTTGCAGGTAGAAGGTGTTGCGGGTATGCCGCTCCGGGATCATCAGCAGGTTCTTGGCGTCCGGACAATATTTCTCGATCGCCGCCATCGCCGCCTGCACCGCCAGCGGCAGCATCTCGGGCGACAGGTTGTTGAAGCCGCCGGGAAACAGGTTGGTATCCACGGGCGCGAGCTTGAAGCCGGCATTGCGCAGGTCGACCGAGCAGTAGAACGGCGGCGTGTGCTCCTGCCATTCGAGCCGGAACCAGCGCTCGATGGCCGGCGTGGCGGCCAGTATCTTCTTTTCGAGCTCGAGCAGGGGGCCGTTCAGGGCGGTGACTAGATGCGGGACCATGATGGCAAACTTTCTTTACATTACGTCTACAGTGACGCAGATTCTAACGGGAATCCCGGGGTCGCGCCGGTGGACAGGACAAGGGGATGGAACTTCCCCATTAGGTTGGGGACCGGCGGTGGGTTTTAAAGGATAAGGTGGGAAATAAGAGATTGACTGTAGGGCTTCATCACAATTTTCGACGAATCCTTGCCACATCAATCTCTACCTCCTACATTACTGGATATATCTCTGGATAGAGCAGGTGGAGCCATGAACAGCATTTCACAAAAACGAGCGATTAAAAATTACCGGGATCGCCTGACCGAACGCGGGCTGGCACGGTTCGAAGTGATGGGGCCGGAAAGCGATCGTGACCTGATTCGAGCCATTGCGCGTCGCCTTTCCGAGGAAGGCGCTGAAGCCGCAAAGTTACGGGCTACGCTCAGGCAGACCATTGCGTCCGGCGACGAAAAAAAAGGCGGCATATTGCAGGCGCTCCGTCATTCGCCGTTGGTGGGCGCTGATCTCGATCTGACTCGACCCCAACTCGATGGCCGGAAAGTTGATCTTTGAGCCGCTATCTGCTGGATACAAACATCATTAGCAACATAACAAAGCCCACACCTTCCAATGTCTTGATTGAGTGGATCTCCAACCAGCGCGATCAAGACCTGTTCATCGCTTCGCTGACTGTCGGTGAAATCTGGCGCGGATTGTTGATAATGCCTGCTGGCCGCAAGCAGGACCAGCTGAAAAAATGGTTTAACGGGCCGGAAGGACCGTTGGCGCTTTTCGATGGCCGCATTCTTTCCTTGGACCACCGGGCTGCAATTGTATGGGCGAAACTCATGGCAGAAGGATCGGCACGCGGTCAGCCACGCAGCGCATTGGACATGATCATTGCTGCTATCGCCTCGGCGAACAAATGCATCGTTGCGACTGACAACGAGAAGGATTTCGCCGGTCTTGATTACATTAATCCGCTAAACGCCCGTTCAATTCGTTAAAAAACCCTGCTGTTAGTCAGCGCTTGCTTACCAAAAAAAAGCGCCCCCGAAGGGGCGCAGGTGGCCGCTGCCAGCGGCCGGGGAGCATTGGCAAGGTTCAGGCGTGGTAGGCGGACTCGCCGTGGCTGGTGATGTCCAGGCCTTCGCGCTCTTCCTCTTCCGGTACGCGCAGGCCGACGATCAGGTCCACCAGCTTGTAGGCGACGAAGGACACGACGCCGGACCAGATGACTGTCGTCAGCACGGCCTGCAGCTGGATCCAGACCTGGCCGGAGATCGAGTACTCAGGCGAAACCGCATTGGCGACATAGTCGTAGATGCCGGTGCCGCCGAGCGATGGCGCGGCAAACACGCCGGTCAGCAACGCACCCAGGATGCCGCCGACGCCATGCACGCCGAACACGTCCAGCGAGTCGTCCGCGCCCAGCATGCGCTTGAGGCCATTGACGCCCCACAGGCAGATCACGCCGGCCAGCAGGCCGATCACCAGTGCGCCCATCGGGCCGACGAAGCCGGCGGCGGGGGTGACGGCAACCAGTCCGGCGACGGCGCCGGAGGCTGCGCCCAGCATCGAGGGCTTGCCCTTGGCCATCCACTCGCCCATGGTCCAGGTAACGACGGCAGCGGCGGTCGCCAGCATGGTGTTCAGGGTTGCCAGGGCGGCAAGACCGTTGGCTTCCAGGCCGGAACCGGCGTTGAAACCGAACCAGCCCACCCACAGCAGCGAAGCGCCGATCATGGTCATGGTCAGCGAATGCGGCGCCATGGCTTCGCGGCCATAACCGATGCGCTTGCCGATGACGAAGGCGCCAACCAGGCCGGCGATGGCGGCATTGATATGCACCACGGTGCCGCCGGCAAAGTCGAGCGCGCCTTTCTGGAACAGCCAGCCGGAAGCAGCGGTCGCGGTTTCGGCTGCGGCGGCGCTGGTGTAGGCATCAGGACCAGGCCAGAACCAGACCATGTGCGCGATCGGCAGGTAGGAGAACGTGAACCACAGCACGACGAACAGCAGCACGGCGGAGAAACGTACGCGCTCGGCGAACGCACCGACGATCAGGCCGCAGGTAATGGCCGCGAAGGTCGCCTGGAAGGTCACGAACGTGAGTTCCGGCAGCACGACGCCCTTGCTGAAGGTGCCGGTCAGGGTGTCGACCGTGATGCCTTTCAGGAACAGCCGGTCGAACGAGCCGATGAAGCTGCCGCCCTGCGTGAACGCGAGCGAGTAGCCGTAGATGGCCCACAGCACCATGATCAGCGAGAACACCATGAACACCTGCATCAGCACCGACAGCATGTTCTTGGAGCGGACCAGGCCGCCGTAGAACAGCGCCAGGCCGGGGATGGACATCATGGCGACCAGGATGGTGGCTACCGTCATCCAGGCAACGTCGCCCTTGTTGGGAACCGGGGTGGCGGTGGCCGGCGCTGCTGCTGCAGCTGCCGTGGGTGCGGCGGCTGCAGGTGTTGCAGGGGCTGCAGTGGCCGTTGCAGCGGCCGCGGGTTCGGTCGTCGCCTGGGCGAGGACCGTGGCGGCCGGCGCCTTGGCCGGTTCGTCGGCGGCATGCGCCGCCGTGCCGAATCCGATGGCGCACATCAGCATGCCAGCGGCGATTAGTCTTCCAAATGGGTTTTTCATGTTGTCGTCCTCAGAGTGCTTCTTTGCCGGTCTCGCCAGTGCGGATGCGCACGACTTGCTGCAGGTCATAAACGAAAACCTTGCCGTCGCCGATCTTGCCGGTGCGGGCGGCGGTCTCGATTGCCTCGATCGCCTGCTCGACGATGTCGTCGTCGACGGCAGCCTCGATCTTGGTCTTGGGCAGGAAATCGACCACGTATTCGGCGCCGCGGTACAGCTCCGTGTGGCCTTTCTGCCGGCCGAAGCCCTTGACTTCGGTCACCGTGATGCCCTGCACGCCAATGGCGGACAGCGCCTCGCGCACTTCGTCCAGCTTGAACGGCTTGATAATGGCGGTAATGAGTTTCATGGGAAGCTCCCGGGGGTTCAGAACGTTTTGGAAATCGACAGGACGGCAGTAGTCTCGCCCACCTTCTTGCTGCGGCCGGATCCGTCCACCGCGGTGTACAGGCCCTTGTCGGCGTCGGTGCCGATCACTGCCAGGCCAACGGTGGCGAAGCCGAAGTCGCGCGCAATACCGATCTTGTAGTCGTTGTAATTGAATTCACCGTAATGGCGAACCCATTGGCGACCTGCGTGCAGCGTCAGCGTGGTTTTCTCGGCGACTTCGAAGTTCACTGCCAGGTCGAGATAACCGGAACCCTTGGAATTGCCGCGCGGGGTGGCTGCGGTGGTGTCGTTGAGGCCGAAGAAGTCGGTCAGGCCGTAGCTGTACTTGGCCGAGAACCACTTGTAGGTGCCGCCGAAATAGATTTCGCCGTTGTTGTACTTTTCACCGGTCTGGCCGACCCGGGCGCCCGGGTAGTAGTAATACAGCAGGCCGATATCGAGACCGAGGTCAGGGGCTGGCGCGAATTTGTAGCCGCCGTAGAAATCCATTTCCAGGCCGGCGCCATTGTTGTACTGGTTGCCGCTGACGTTCGAGTTCCAGTTGCCGACGTAGAAGCCGCTCGCATGCGCATAATCGAAACCGCCCTGTACCGTGGGCTTCTTGAACGTCTGCGAAATGCCGCGGAAGCGATAATCGCTGGCTACCGTCAGGTTTCCGGTAAAGGTGTGCTCGGGCGTCGGCGCGGTTTGGGCATGCACGGCAGTGGAAAACGCTCCCAGCACAGCAACGGACAAGATCAGCTTCTTCATACATTTCCCTTTAGGTTGTTGGAGCAAGACATTGGTTATTAGTCGAGGTACTCCCAGGGAACATTAGCAGGAGGCGTGCCAGCGGCATTCACGGAGAAATGCGGCAGATTGTCGCTTGTTGGATTCGTATCCCGCCCCAAGCTATATAGTGCGGGCATATGTCGCACTGTATTGATGCGCACCAGGTCGGGGCGCACCATTGTGGAGCAAATTTTTGACTCTTTTAAGGACGTAAAATGACCAAATCGACATTTTTTAACGATTTGCAAAGCAAGATCGGCCAGGTGTTCGAGAATTCTCCCGCGAAAGACCTGGAAAAAAATGTGAAGGCCATGCTGAGCCAGGGCTTCTCGAGGCTGGACCTGGTCACCCGCGAGGAATTCGACGTGCAGGCACAGGTGCTGGCCAAAACCAGGGCCAAGGTCGATGCGATGGAAGCACGGCTTGCAGAGCTGGAAGCATTGGTCAGGGACCGCCAGCCTGGCGCCTGAAACCAGCCAGCGCAAATCGGCTGGCGTCCCGTTGCCTACGTGGTAGGCGCCTAGATACAGTACCGGTTGCGACCTTCTGATTTTGCCTTGTAGAGCAGCTTGTCCGCGCGCTGCATCAGCACGGTCCAGCTGCGTTCCTCGTCCTCAGGCATGAGGACGGCAAAGCCCATGCTCAGCGTGACGGGGAACTCGCTCCGAAAACGGTAACGCCGGATGGCGGCCAGCATGCGTTCGGCCAGCACGGTTACCCCTTCCTGGTCCATGCCGGGAAAAATGATGCAGAATTCTTCCCCGCCATAGCGGCCGACGATATCGATCGTGCGGCAGCTCTCTTTCAAGAGATGGCCTATTTCCGTGATCACATGGTCGCCCGCGTCATGGCCAAGCTGGTCATTGATGCGCTTGAAATGGTCGATATCGATATAAGCGACGCTGAGCGGGCGCCTAAGCGACGCTGAGCGGGCGCCGCAGCCGCTGGGCGACGTCGATTTCCCGCTGCCCGGCCTGGACGATGGCCCGGCGGTTATACAGTCCGGTCAGCTCGTCCTGCGTCGCCATCCGGTGCTTGTCGGAAATCAGCCGCTCGAAATAAAGCAGCATCAGCGCCGTCGCAAACAGCAGCGTGGTGACCATGGGCACGAGATAGACCACGATGACGCCATAGCCGGCGGCCGTGTCGGGCAGGAATTGCGGGTCATTCCGATACACACCCACCGCCCGCGTGATGAATGCCGCCACCGAGACGATGGCGGTGATGAAGAGCAATATGCCGGCAAAAGTGGTCCGGGCACTGCGCTTGTTCCAGAGCTCGAACAGGTTAAGGGCGAACACCGCGGCCATCGTGGTAGCCGACAGCAGGGCCCGGTCGCGCAGGGGCTGCGCCGTGGCGAACGAATACGCAAACATCACGAGGAAACCGCCGGCAATCAGCCAGCCGAGCGGGCTGCGACGTTTGCCATAGAAAGCCCTGACACCCCACCACTGCAACACCATGCCGGCAATGATGGCGCTATTGCCCAGCGTGGAAAGCACCAGCCTGGGCGCACCGGCATTGACGATGACGATCACCACCCCGATTGCGGAAAGCAGGCCGGACAGCGCCCAGTAGCGGGTGCAGCGCTCGCCGGATGACGCATAGAACGTTCCGGCCATGATCAGCGCTACGGCCAACTGCACTGCCAACGCGGCTGCCGCCGCAGTCAGCGCCTCCATGCATCGCCCAGGAAAAAATTGATACCAGTAATCATTTTTATACGGAAACTAGGGGACACTTATCATAGCCGATTCACGCGGCATTTCGCAGCCCTGGTCCGGCCGGGTGTTGATTCGTTGCGGTTAGCTATCGCTATTCACTTTGTTAGTGGCAGGTTGATTGAAGTTGCCCGCGGTCTTGCGTATCGTGCGCTCTTCCACTCCGGGGCGCCTGCCCTGCCCGGCTTTCCGAATTTCTTTTCCGGAGCACCCATGACCCTGGCCGTGTTGAAAAGCCGGGCGCTGACCGGCATGTCCGCGCCGGAAGTGACCGTGGAAGTCCATTTGGCCAACGGCTTGCCTGCCTTCACCATCGTCGGACTGCCCGACACCGAGGTAAAGGAATCGCGTGACCGGGTCAGGGCGGCGCTGCAGAATGCCGGATTCGAATTTCCCGCGCGGCGCATCACGGTCAACCTGGCGCCTGCAGACCTGCCCAAGGAATCGGGACGGTTCGACTTGCCGATTGCGCTGGGCATCCTCGCGGCTTCCGGCCAAATGCCCGCCGCGGCCCTGGACGAGTACGAATATGCCGGCGAACTGTCCCTGTCAGGCGAGCTGCGTCCGATCCGCGGCGCACTGGCGATGACGTTTGCGATGCAGCGCGAAGGCAACACGCGCCGCGCCTTCATCCTGCCCCGCGCCAATGCCGACGAAGCGGCGCTGGTGGGCGGCGCTGTCGTGCTGCCGGCCGATTCGCTGCTGCAGGTGTGCGCCCACTTTGCCGCGGGCAGCGGCGAGCAGCGCCTGCAGCGCCTGCAGCGCCATGTCGCGCAGGTCGAGTGCAGGCCGGCTTCCTATCCGGACCTGCGCGACGTGAAAGGCCAGGCGCATGCGCGGCGCGCGCTGGAAATAGCCGCCGCCGGCGGCCACAGCATGTTGCTGATCGGGCCGCCCGGCACCGGCAAGTCCATGCTGGCCGCACGCCTGCCCGGCATCCTGCCGCCGATGACCGAAGAGGAAGCGCTGGAGTCGGCCGCGCTGCAATCGCTGATCGGCAGCTTCGATGCGGCGCACTGGAAAACCCGGCCGTACCGCACCCCGCACCATACCGCTTCCGCAGTCGCCATGGTCGGCGGCAGCAGCAGCGTGCGCCCGGGCGAAATCTCGCTGGCGCATCGCGGGGTACTGTTTCTCGATGAATTGCCGGAGTTCGAACGGCGCGTGCTCGAAGTGCTGCGCGAACCGCTCGAGTCCGGCTGCATCACGATTTCACGCGCGGCCCGGCAGGCCCAGTTTCCGGCGCGGTTCCAGCTGGTCGCCGCGATGAATCCGTGCCCGTGCGGTTACGCGGGCCAGCCCAGCGGCCGCTGCCGCTGCTCGTCCGACATGATCGCCCGCTACCAGGGCCGCATCTCCGGGCCGTTGCTGGACCGTATCGACCTGCAGGTGGAAGTCGGCGCGCTCGACCAGGAAGAACTGCTCGGACCCGGCGGCGGCGAGCCTTCCGCCATCGTGGCCGTGCGCGTGCGCCAGGCCGCAGCGCGCCAGATGATGCGCCAGGGCAGCCTGAACGAAGCGCTGGCCGGCGCCGAACTCGACCGCCTGTGCCAGCCGGATGCTGCTGCCGACAAATTGCTGCGCGGCGCGATGGCGCGGCTGGCGTGGTCGGCCCGCTCGTATCATCGCGTGCTGAAGGTGGCCCGCACGATTGCCGACCTTGGCGGGCAGGAAGTTGTCGGCGCCGCGCAGGTTGCCGAAGCCATCCAGTACCGCCGGGCCATACGCCAGACTTAAGCTGTTGCTGATCTGCCTTTAAATTGTTGCAATTCAGCAGCAGACGGCCAGTCATGCTCCGGCATAATGGCAATAACGGCCTGGCACAATCGTGTAGACAAGGGCCGGTTCATCAAGGAGACACATTTGGACCATTCAAAACGCACAATGCTCAAAACGGCGGCGACCGCCGGCGTAGGCGCGCTCACTGGCTGCGCCCTCCCCACCCGCGCCGGCCACGACATAAAAACGCCGTTTACCGTCGCGCAACCCATGATTCCCATTGTCGGCAGCAGCGACATGTTTCCGGTTCGCCGCATTTACTGTATCGGCCGCAACTATGCGGCGCATGCCCGCGAAATGGGATCGGACCCCAGCCGTGAACCGCCGTTCTTCTTCCAGAAACCGTCGGACGCGATCCAGCTCGTGCCGCCAGGCCGGACAGTCGACCATCCCTATCCGACGCTGACCAAGAATTATCATTACGAAATCGAGCTGGTCGCCGCGCTGAACAAGGGTGGACGCAACATACCGATCGAGCGTGCGCTGGACCTGGTGTACGGTTATGCGATCGGCCTGGACATGACGCGCCGCGACTTGCAGCGCGGCATGGGTGACCAGAAGAAACCATGGGAAATCGGCAAGAGCTTTGACCATTCCGCGCCTATCGGTCCGATCCATCCGGTCGGCAGCATTGGCCACTTCAAAAATGGCACGATCTGGCTGAAGGTAAATGACACGGTCAAGCAGCAGGCCAACCTCGACCAGATGATCTGGTCCGTCGCCGAGCAGATCAGCAAGCTGTCCGAGGCCTTCGAGTTAATGCCAGGCGACATCATTTATTCGGGTACCCCGGAAAATGTTGGCCCGGTCGTACGGGGTGACACGATGGAAGGCCATATCGATGGCTTGCCCAATATCCGGCTCAAGGTTGTCTAAAGCTGTTCCTGTTGCGCGCAGCGACAGTTGCCGTTGCCCGCGCAGCGACAGTTGCACTTGACGCTGCCTTTGACGCTGCTTTTGACGCTGCCTTTGACGTGGATCCCCGTTAGACGGCGACGC
>CAUQYP010000011.1:0-49345 GCA_963522035.1 uncultured Noviherbaspirillum sp.
TCCGATTTCGGCACCAGCGACGTGTCGCCATCGACGGGGGCCCACGTCAAAAGCAGCGTCAAAAGCAGCGTCAAAAGCAACGGCAGCGGCAACGGCCACGGCAACGGCAACGGCAACGGCTGGGCTAAGCTGGCAACTTCCGGTTAGAGCGCTTAAGACCGAAAAATGACCATTGTCGGACTACTAGGGCTCAGCGGAATTTTTTAGATGGTGCTGAAGAATCTGGAGCCGCCTGGAAAGTCGCACCCTCAAGAAGTATTAAACGGCCTGAAGCGGACTTGTGCCCCACGAGATCAACCCTTTATCAGTCGACGCAGTTCAACCTGGCTCGAACGTTGCCTGAGCGCTTCCTTCTTGTTCCTGTCGTCACGCTCTTGCTCCTCCGTTCGGTCCTGCGACCGAGACTGTCAGGCAAGGCTTCCACTCATCCAACTGCCCGAATTCCGGAGTCGCCTCCAGGCTCGTCCTAAAGTTTATTCGTGCAAATGTGATTTTTTCCTAAAGTTTTGCTTAATGTTTCCGTGAACCGAAGGGTACGCAAGTTCGAAGATACCTATACCCCTATTTAAAGCACCAGTGTTTTTGTACCTATAAGGTTATACCCACACTATGTTGTTGATGAGAAACGCAAACATCGGTAAAAAAATAACGATTGTTTTTGGTATTGTCCTTTTGGTTTCAACAGTGACAACCGGTATCGGGCTGTGGCAGCTAAAAAAGATGACAGCCTCTACCCAGGAGCTGATGAACGTCCCATTGATCAAAGAGCGATTAATAAGCGACTGGTACCGCATAATTTTTGCCGGCTCACGCCGCAACGCTGCAATCGCGAAAAGCGCTGACAATAGCCTCGTCGCGTTTTTTGCAGAGGATGCCGCCAAAGGGGCGAAGGACTCGGGGGAAATCCTCAAGCAAGTAGAAAAATTGTTGACGTCCGAGCAGGAAAAGCAATTGCTTGGCGAGATCGGCAAGGCGCGGGACTACTACCTTGTGCAAAGATCAGCAATCACGAAGGCGAAGGAGGCTAGCAACGCAGAGGAAGCGACCAAGATACTGGACGAAAAATTTATGCCAGCGGCCGCGCAATATCAGGAAAAACTGCGCGAACTGCTGGCGATGCAACGCAAGCAGATTGATGATAATGCAGTGGTCATCGAACAAGCCTCTGCAATAAGCTTCCGTCTTCAATCGGCCTTTACCGTCTTCCTGACGCTGCTGGTGATTATCTGCGGCGTTGCGTTAAAGAACAGTATCGTCAGGCCCCTGGCAGATGCGATCAATGTCGCGCGACGCGTGGCAAAAGGAGACTTGAGCGCCGACGTGCGAGTGACCTCCAAGGACGAAGCTGGCCAGATGCTTGAGGCGTTACGCGAGATGAACAACGCGCTTCGAGGGCTGGTCACGGATGTGAAGCAGGGCGCAAGCACCATCGAGACTGCATCGGGCCAGATTGCGCAAGGGAACCTGGATTTATCCGCACGTACCGAACAACAGGCAGGCGCACTGGAAGAGACGGCGTCGTCGTTGGAAGAATTGACATCGACGGTCAAACAGAATGCGGAAAACGCCCGCCAGGCAAATCAATTGGCGGTGTCGGCGTCTGATATCGCGATCAAGGGCGGCGCCGTAGTACACGAAGTGGTCGACACGATGGCTTCCATTGACGCATCGTCGAAAAAAATCGTCGACATCATTAGCGTAATAGACGGCATCGCCTTCCAGACCAATATTCTGGCCCTGAATGCGGCAGTCGAAGCTGCCCGAGCCGGTGAGCAGGGTCGTGGCTTTGCCGTAGTGGCAACGGAAGTGCGTAGCCTGGCTCAGCGCAGCGCCGCCGCGGCAAAAGAAATCAAGGTGCTGATCGGCGACTCGGTGGATAAGGTGAATACCGGCAGCAAGCTTGTGGCGCAGGCAGGAAGCACCATGGATGACGTTGTCAAGAGCGTCAGGCGGGTGACCGATATCATGGCCGAGATCAGTACGGCCAGCAACGAGCAAAGTGCTGGCATTGAGCAGGTAAGCAGAGCGGTAAGCCAGATGGACCAGGTTACACAGCAGAACGTCGCCCTGGTAGAAGAGGCAGCGGCAGCAGCAAATTCCCTGCAAGACCAGTCAGGTCAACTCGCAAAGGCCGTCAGCATATTCAAGCTCGCCAGCGACCATGGTCTTTCCCACACACCAGGTACGCCTGGTCCTATAGCCATGTCCAGTGCTACCGACAGGCCAATGCGCGCTTTGCTGCCGATGGCCGATTAGCTTCACCTTCGTTTCCTGTTGCCACTGGCATGCGTAGCGAAAAGGCGATAGTGGAGACCAACAGTGTCAACGGTTGGATAAAATTGCAGAGCGCGGCTGCCAGGGTCAGCAGGAGCCGATGCAGATAAAATCAAGCTGGCAAGATTCACAAACTCGACACCCTCGCAGTGTCCATTTTTATATCAAGGAAAACTAGTATGCGCTTCGCCACCCTCGAAATTAACGGCACGCCCACTGTCGCAGTGGTCAACCCCGAACTGTCGCGTTATTGGCGCATCGATGATTTTTTGCCCGGTTTCAAGGGCGACATGGTCGACCTCATCCACGCCGTTCCACAGCCAGCACAGCAGCTCAGCATCACTGGCGAAGGTAAGCCTATGGACGGCGTACGCATCCTGGCGCCACTCAGCACGCCGCGCCGTAACCTCTTCATGGTTGGCAAGAACTATCATGAACACGCCAAGGAATTCAACAAGTCCGGTTTCGATGGCTCCAAGGAAGACATTTCGCCACTGCCTTCCGTGTTTACCAAACCTGCCTCCACGATCGTGGGACCGGATGAGCCAGTGTTTTCCCACCCTGAAGCGACCAAGGAAGTCGATTACGAAAATGAACTGACGGTCATTATCGGCAAGGGTGGAAGAGGTATTTCCAAGGACGATGCCTACCAGCACGTCTGGGGCTACACCATTGTCAACGACATCACGGCGCGTGATCTTCAAAAGCAGGCTCGCCAGTGGTTCCTTGGCAAGGCGCTCGACACGTTCTGCCCGATGGGCCCGGTCATCGTGACGGCCGACGAGATCGATCCGGAAAATCTGCAGCTCAAGACCTGGATCAATGGCGAGCTGCGTCAGAATGCCAATACCAGCGACCTGATCTTCAACATCCCCACCATTATTCAGGTGCTTTCCGCCGGCATGGCTCTGCAGCCGGGCGATGTCATCGCCACCGGCACTGCAGCCGGCGTCGGCATCGGCTTCACGCCGCCGAAATTTCTCAAGGCCGGCGACGAGATGAAGCTCGAGATCGAAGGTATCGGCGTCCTGTTCAACCGGATGCAATAAAGATTCATCAGGGCGGCCAGCCAGGCACAGCGGCCTGCCCGATTCAAACCTCAACGGCCAACCTACTTTGTTTGAAATAAAATTAATGAAACTATTCCTATCACGGCCAAGCGCAATCGCTGCGGCCACCTTTGCACTCGCCGTCTGTCTGCCCGTCAGTGCGACGGCCCAGGATGCCTGGCCTTCCAAGCCAGTATCGATGGTCGTGCCGTTCCCGCCAGGCGGCGTCGCCGATACGGTCGGCCGGCCAGTGGCGCAGGCACTCGCTCGTGAACTCAAACAGTCGGTTGTCGTCGAAAACAAGGGTGGCGTAGGTGGCGCGCTCGGCATTGGCGCCGTTGCCAAGGCACAGCCGGACGGCTACACGCTGCTGATGTCGCTGTCATCGATGACCACTATTCCGGAAGCCGACAAGGTGACTGGCAGGACTTCCATTTTCCAGCTGTCACAGCTCAAGCCCATCGCCCGCTTCACGGCGGACCCGGTAGTGCTCGTGGTCCGCGCCGATGCACCCTGGAAGGACATCAAGGAATTTGTCGAAGACGTGCGCAACAAACCTGCCAAGTACAGTTTCGCCTCTTCGGGCAACTATGGCACCATGCACGTTCCAATGGAAATGCTCAAGGCCAATGCCAAATTGCATATGCTGCATGTTCCGTACCTGGGGGCAGGCCCGGCGCTGATTGCTTTGTTGAGCGGGCAGGTGGATGCAGTGGCAACCGGCCCGGCCAGCGTCCTGCAGCATATCAAGGGCGGCAAGCTCAAGGCATTGGCCCATTGGGGCGAGGGACCGTTGGCATCGCTGCCTGGTGTGCCGACCCTGAAGCAAGCCGGGTACCCGGTCGAATATGCGCAGTGGTCGGGTCTGTTCGTCCCGGCTGCCACGCCCGAACCGGTGGTAGAAAAGCTTCGTGCTGCAGCGAAGAAAGCCGCCGAAGATCCGGCCGTAAATGCAACGATGAATGGCGCCGGAACTTCGATCATGTACATGGACGCGCCGCAATTCCAGAATTATTTGAATGCAGACGCGAAAAAAATGGCGGAAGTCGTGAAGAGAATCGGCAAGGTGGAATAAGTCGATTGTGTCAGGTCGGCCAGCATGGCTACGGGTATTTGATTGACCGTAGCCATGCTGGTCACTGGTGCTTACAGTGTCAAGCGGCAGCGCATTACATCACTCGTCGATCACGGCAGGCATTTAAATTCCACGATACGTAGTTTTCTAATTCGCCCGGATGCCGCTGCCACGCAATAAATCACTCCGTGAAATGACTGCCGTTCGGCAACTTATGCCAGTCCCAAGTCATCAGACGCCAAATTAAATCGATGACTACGATCCGATCAGCGAAGTTCGTAGGGTGTAATAAGCAAAGCGCATTACACCAATCGTCGATCATTGGAGCCGGTTGATCATCGACCAATGGTGTAATGCCCTCCGGTTATTACACCCTACAAATAGTCGTGGCGCTTTATAACTTGGGATTGGTATTAGTCAAGTTTTCAAATGAATCAGGTAGGGCGGATGTACGTCAACCCAGGAAAAACAGCTGCCCGCCATAATTTGACATAACGAGCATTATCGGCCGTTTCTGAGTAGCAGCTATTTTAAAATGTCCAAATTCAGCCAGGTTCAAATGTCCATTTTGAGCTGGTGCATGTTGAAGCCTTCAAGTCATTTTCACGCCATTCGGGTGCCGGATAGTCCAGGCATCGCGCCTTGCGCGCTCCCAACCCTCCGTCGACTTGCCGGGAACTGCGCGCGGCTGCATCCATCAATAACAGACTGGTCGACGCATGACTAGTCCTGGTCTTACGCTATTTGCGCATGGTGTGGCACCTGTGGCATTGCGACGAGGACTATGGGACGCGCGTTGCGCAGGCTGCTGGCATAGACCTGGAACGGGCCAAGGCACTGCCGCCGCTGCCAGGCAAGCCGGCGCCGCACTAAAAGCGCGGCGGGTCTACCTACACCAGCGGCAAGCCCGAAGAAGAGGCACCGCAGCAGGAATTTGCCGGCGCGAAGTAATGCCACTGCCGGTCCTGCTTTTGCGGCAGGGCCGCACCTGACTACGTGATGGAGAACCATGCAACAAGGATTTCGGAGTGCTGCCGACAATGCCGCATCCATCGATGCGGAAACCCTGGAGCGCATACAGCAGGTGTTCGAGCTGGTGCGCAGCGGTCATGCGGACCGGCTGCGTCCCTTGCTGGAACACGGGCTGCCGCCCAACCTGTGCAACCACCGCGGTGACAGCCTGCTGATGCTGGCCAGCTACCACGGTCATCACGAGGCGGCCCGATTGCCGCTCGAATACGGCAGTGACCCGGAACTGCGCAACGAAATGGGCCAGACCCCGATCGCCGGCGCAGCCTACAAGGGCGACCTGGCCATGGTGCAGCTGCTGCTGGACCATGGCGCGGATGTGGAAGGGGCAACGCCGGACGGCAAGACCGCGCTGATGATGGCGGCAATGTTCAACCGCGTTGAAATCGTCGCGTTGCTGATTAGGCGCGGCGCCGACATCGGCGCCCGCGATGCGAAAGGAATGAGCGCGCTGGACGCGGCGCGGGCAATGGGAGCAGTTGATACGCCAGCCTTGCTGGCAGTAAGAGCCAGGCATTCGATGGGAGAAGGCTGACGCGTTAGCCAAACACTGCCAGCCAAAGCAGGCGCTCGATTAGCAATAAGTGCGTCTCGCCCTCAGATTGGCTGTGAAGTGATTTGGCGCGCCCTCCCCCATGCGGCCGCTACCTCTTTTATTGAGTGCAGCAAGCGCCGAGCGCGGGTTGACGCTCTCTCATCATGGCCTCCGCAGCCGCCCTCCCCGATTAGAGATCAGATGATAGGCAGCCCAGATGGTGCCAACCGCAGCCGCCGACTTGATCGCGAAACCGAGCGGATTATGCTTCAGCTCGGCCCTGGCGCCCATCTCGGCAAGAACGTTGGGAATCCGGCCGCGCATCAAGTCCTGGCCAATTCCTTCGACGACGTTGACGCGGTCCGCAAACAGCAGCAGCAGCCAGTGGCGCACGTCATTTTCAGAAAGGCCATAAGCGACGTCGCGTATCCTGCCGCTGAGTCCGCTGGGCGGCGAGCTTGTCCCGAACACCGGCGTGATGCCTGGCCGTTCGACCGAGTGGTAGACCTTCATTCTGACAGGCTGATCTTCAATGTCATGCCAGTGCAGGCCCTCAAGACGCGGGGGCTTCCTTTCCATCGGATACGCGGGCCGGTTTTTGTGGTCCAGATCGGAGCCCCAGCCCTTGATATGAGAAAAGTCCGCTGCCGATTTCCTGTTGTCGTCGCGATCGCTTTCGCTGCCGCTGTGATCGCGGGCGCTTGATGTGCTTACTTGGGTGTCCATATTGCTTCCCTCCTGGGAATACAGTGTAGTTGCTTGATTGGTTCAGTGGACAAGGTCGACGCGCGGCGCCCTGGGCGGAATCAGCACCGGCTTGATGCAATTGTCCAGCTTGCTCGCGAAGATGTGATAGGCATCTGAAACGTCTTCCAGCGGCACGCGGTGCGTGATGATTTTCCTCGGTTCGATATGCCCAGCCTGGATATGCTCGATCAGGCGTGGAAGGTGCCGCTTCACGCTGGCCTGGTTCATCCTGAGCGTCAAGCCTTTGTTCAATGCATTGCCGATCGGGACGATATTGAACGGCGGGCCGTAGACGCCAACGATGGACACCGTGCCGCCCTTGCGCACCGAATTGATCGCCCAGTGCAGCGCCGTTGAGGTGCCGGCCTGCCATTTCAGATACCTGCCCATCAGCCGCTGCATCGCACTTCCGGCGGCTTCGCAGCCGACGCAGTCGATGCAGACATCCGCGCCCAGCCAGTCCGTCATCTTCTTAATGTGGATGGCCATGTCTTCCACTTCCCTGAAATTGACCACTTCGCACTGCGCGTAGTTCTTGACGAACTCCAGCCGGTATTCGATATGGTCGACCACGATGACCCGGCCAGCGCCCAGGAGCCATGCCGACTTGGCCGCGAAGATGCCAACAGGCCCGGCTCCGAAGACCACGACGGTGTCGCCCTGCTCGATTCCGCCCATTTCCGCGGCCTGATAGCCGGTCGGGTAGGCATCGGTCAGAAGCACCGCATCTTCGACGTGGATATCCTTGGGGATCACCGTCGGATTGACGTCAGCCAACGGTACGCGCACAAACTCGGCCTGCCCGCCGTCATAGCCGCCTGTCGTGTGCGAGTAACCATAGATGCCGCCGACTGCAGTCGCCTCCGGGTTTGTGTTGTGGCAGTTGCTGTAAAGCTCACGCTGGCAAAAGAAGCAGGAGCCGCAGAAGATATTGAAGGGCACGAGTACGTGGTCGCCCACCTTCAGGTTTTGCACGGAGGGTCCTACTTCCTCGACCACGCCGGTGAACTCGTGCCCGAAGGTCATGCCAACACGCGTGTCCGGGACCAGGCCATGGTAGAGATGCAGATCGGATCCGCATATGCAAGCACGGGACACGCGCACAATTGCGTCGTTCGGATGTTCAATGACCGGGTCGGATTTCTGTTCTGCACGTACCCGATAGGGGCCCCTGAAATTCATCGCCAGCATAATTTTCTCCTTCGAAAAATTGAAGGCTTCAGCGACTGCGCCCATCTGTAGATGCTTATGCTTGCGTCGCCAGCCTCAGCGTCAGAGAGAAGAGGAACCGCTTTCCCATTGCAGGAGGGCTGCTTCCTTAATCACTCGCAAAGTAGAACGTCTGTCTTGTTGCTTTCAGCGGTACGCACTCCTTTCCGCCATCGACCCATGGACAGCCCGGCTGGGCCGACACGCGTCAAGACGCTATAGCCGGGAGCACCGAAGCGCTGCTGTATGTGCTGCGCAATGCCACCCTGGCGCCGATGTCGAGCAAACGGAGATGCTTGAGGATCATGTCCCCAAATGGACCATCAACGATGGTTAGGTTAAGACTGCGGAGAGAAGAGAAGTTCTGCACCAGTTCCGATTTTCCTGAGGCTTTGACAGAGTTTTGCGCCAATCGACATCCATGCAGTAAAGCGCATTTTCAGTCGTCATGAAATTGTTATATCGATCTGGCGCCATGTGCGACGTGCGAGGAATATGCCGTCGCGACAAGGCAGAAATGCATGTGCGTTTGGGTCAAGCCGTACAGCCTTTCTCTTTTATTTTCATGTGCTAAGCTGTTTTTTCAATGCTTCATTGATTTTGTGAGGTTGCTGGCCTACCCGTGTTTTCATAAGGCCAGGGATTATCGAACCCTGCGATGAAGAATGCCTTCATTGACCATGACATCCGACTCGGCGGCGCAGGCCCGGCCACCCACACCGCGCGGCGCGGCGTTATCGACAATGGCGTCGTCGGCAAAACCAATGAAGGCAGCACGCTTGTCAGTCGCTTCATCGCCAGCTCTTTTCCATTCGTTGATCCCGACACGCGGCCATACTGATATTGACCCTGCATAGGAGAATGCACATGCCTGAACGGAACGCACTCAAAGGTCGCCGCATTGCCGTACTCGCGGTCGACGGATTCGAGAAGGTCGAACTCACAGTGCCGGTCGCCGCCCTCAAGTTGGCGGGGGCGGACGTCGACATCGTCTCGCTGCATACTGGTCGGATTCGCGGCGTCAACCTGCATGAACCGGCAAGCATGGTCGGCGTCGACAAGACCCTGGACCAGGTCAGTCCGGCGAATTACGACGGGCTGCTGATACCGGGCGGCTTCATCAACCCGGACCTGTTGCGCCAATCCGCCGAAGCACGCAATTTCGTGCGCGCCTTCGACCGGCGGGGCAAGCCTATCGCAACCCTTTGCCATGGGCCGTGGCTGCTGGCCTCCGCAGGGCTCACGGCAGGGAGGACCATGACTTCTTGGCCGGGCATACGGGATGACATGGTCAACGCCGGCGCCACCTGGCTGGACCGGAAAGTGGTGAGAGACGGCAACTGGGTAAGCAGCCGCGGGCCGCAGGACATGGTGCCGTTCGTCGAGGCGATGACCGCGTTGTTCTCCGGCGCCCCGGGCACACATGCAACCGAAAAAGCGGCGCGTTCGGATCCGCAGCGGGACCAGCCGCCAGCGGTGGTCGTCAATGCCATGCGCTGGCTGCCGCGTCCGTCGCTCCGGATCATTTTGGGCGTCGCGTTGCTCGGGGCTGGACTGGCGGCGGCAGACCGCCGACGCTCGGGCGAAGGCCGCGGCAACTCGTCGGGACAACATCGACTCGGCCAGACCTAGGCTGCCAACGCTTGCGGATTTCAGGCCGGCAACCTGTACCGGGTAGCGCCCGATACATTGCGCAGTCAGGAATGCCGGGTCCGGCTGACATGCGTTCGCACCGCGGAACGACGATGTGCGAGCGTCATGCCGATGTGTTACTTTCCTGGCGCAGAAGCAGTGCCTCGAACTCCGCCGGCGGGACCGCCTTGCTGAACAGGTATCCCTGAAAGTCGTCACAGTCGAGTGCGCATAGCAGCTCCCGTTGCTCGACTGTTTCCACCCCTTCGGCAGTCACACTGAGGTTCAGCGCCTTCGCCAGGGCTACGACGGTCGCCACGATTTGCCTGTCATGCACGTGATCCGTCATGCCGCGTACGAAAGACTGGTCGATTTTCAGCACATCCACCGGCAACTTTTTCAGATAGGCCAGATTGGAGTAGCCAGTGCCAAAGTCGTCGATGGCGAGCCGCACGCCCATATTGGAAATACTGGTGAGCAGCCGGCTCGGGTTTGTGCCTTGATCCATGAATGCGCTTTCCGTCAACTCCAACTCCAATAATCTCGGGTCGAGACGGGCATCGTCGATGGCGTTCCGGATAATGGTAAGGATGTCATTTTGGCGCAATTGTCGGGCTGACAGATTCACCGCGATTTCAATTCTTCCCCGACCCAGGCCTTGCCACTCTTGCGCCTGCCGACAGGCCTGCTGCAGTACCCACTGGCCTATTTGTTCGATAAGGCCGCTTTCTTCAGCCAGTGGAATAAATTGCGCTGGCGAGATAAACCCGAGTTCGTGGCTATTCCAGCGAACCAGGGCCTCTGCGCCGACAATGCGCCCCGTGAGAAACGATACGCGGGGCTGATAATGGATGACGAGTTCATTGCGTTCAGTTGCGTGGCGAAGCGCGTTACGCAACGCCATTTTCCTGATTGCTTCACTTTTCATCTCCGGGGAGAAAAAGGCATAGGTATTCCGCCCTTTGGCCTTTGCATGGTACATCGCGATATCTGCCGTCCGAAGCAGCGTGGCTGCCGTATCGACCGCTGGAAACATGCTGATGCCTATGCTCGCAGAGATAAAAATTTCAGTGTCTGCTATCAGGAATGGCTGCGCACATATCGCCCGAACTTCTTCGGCAACCTTCGCTGCCTCCTCGACTGCTATTTCCTTAACGGTGGATAACGCTTCGAGCACGATGATGAATTCATCGCCGCCGACGCGAGCGACCGTACCCGAGCGCTCAGCAATGGGGTGCAATAGCGAAGACACGGTCCTGAGCAGTTCATCGCCCATTTCATGACCCAGCGTGTCATTGATCTCCTTGAACCCGTCGAGATCGATAAACAGAACCGCAACCAGGCGTTTTTCAACTGTTGCCCTACACAATGCTTCGCCTAATCTCGTTGCCAACAGGCCGCGGTTAGGCAGGCCGGTCAGGTCGTCGTGTGTTGCCTGATGTATAAGGCGCTCATTGGCAACACGTCGTTCGGTAATATCTTCGGAAATTCCCAGCAGGTATTTGGGCAAACCGTTCGGCCCGAGCAGCCGTAACTTTGTCGTCTGTACGACACGGATCTGCCCGGACCTTGACTGCACGGTTTCTTCCAGGGTTAATGCATCCCCTGCGCCGTAAAGGACCTGGCGGTCGCCGTCGATAAACCGTGCAGCCTCTTCAGGCGTGAAGAGCTCGTCTGGTGTGCGTCCGATAACCTCGTCTGCGAGACAGCCGAGCAGACGTTCGCCAGCAGGATTAAGACTGACCAAGCGCAGATCTGCGGCATCCTTGACAAAGATCGTGCTGGGAATGTGGTCCACGATCAGGCCCAGAAATTCCTGGCTGCGGCGAAGTTCAATGGATGCGCGGAATGCATAAATACCGAAGCCCAGGTCATTCGTTGATTCAGTCAGCAGCGTGATTTCGTCGACGTTGAATGCTTCCGGATCGGACGAATAGATACCGAGTCCGCCAATAATTTCGCCGCCGGCCATGATCGGTAACGCGACCGTGGAGCGCAAGCCTAAAGCGGCAACGGTGTCCCACCACGCCGGACCATTGTCCTGGTTCGCTGCAATGTGATGAAACACCTGCACCTTGCCGAAGGTGATCGCGGCCATGACCGGTCCGAATTCCGTTACCTCGCCATTCGGGTCTTGCCGCGTGAAACGTTCGATCGAATTTCTTTGCGCGCCGTAATGTGCCTTGATCACCAGTTCGCCGGGAGAATTCGCCTTGGCATAGCCTACCCATGCTGCGTGAAATCCCGCGACCTTGCAGATGATTTCGCAAAGCTCCTGCAGTAATTTCTCTTCTGATTTCGTACGCAACACCGCGCTATTGATTGCGCCACGCAGTGCTTGCACCCGGCTCAAGCGCGTCAAGGCCACATGCTGCGACTGCAATTCCGTGACCATCGCATCGAAGCGCGCCGCCAGTTCACCTATTTCGCCGCCTTTCCTGGATAAGCCGGTGCGTTCATCACGCTTGCCCTGACTGACAAGCGCGGCTACATGGGTTAGCCGGTTGATCGGCTTGAGGATAAGATAAAAGCTCAGAGCCCAGGCCGCGGCGAGGGCGGCAATTGCAGTGAAAGCGAGGATGGCGAAGTATCGCGCCATCGTATCGAAGACCTGCGCAATCGGGCCGTCCAGCGGGACACCAGCTCGTAGATAAATGGTCGCCATCTCGGACTGGTAAATGGGCAGGTACGCCGTCGTGCGCTTGGTGCCACTGCGCCAGGTTTCATCACGAACCAGGCTTTCGCGCTCCCTCAACAGCGGCCGCACGTCCGTCCATGCCCGGGCAGGCTGGCCGGCAAAGCTGGTGTCGGGCGCCGAAGCCAGAATAGTACCGTCCTCGCCGATCAGCGTCGCGGCAACGCCTTTCACAGAAGATTTTTTCAGTGCATGACCGAATGCGTCCTGGAACCAGGATAGCTTGACTGAAACGCCAAGAATATGCGTGACGTTGCCATAAGGGTCAAGGACAGGCCGTGCAAAAACCAGGATCGGAGCACCGCTGACACGACTGACTTGATAATCGCTGATGGCAAATTTTTTACTTTGCATGACGCGCTTGAAGTACATACGGTCAGTAAAGTTAAGGTTCGCTCCTGCCTGCACTCCTGAACAAATCATGTTGCCCTGGCTGTCCAGAACGAATATATTTCCGAAATAATAGTTGGCCTTTAAAGATGCTTGCATGAAGGCGGCGCATCTATCGCCTCCTGACACAACTTCCTGTATCGTTGCCAGGTTCGCCAGGAACACTTCCGGCTCCGGTATAAGCTCTTTTGATTGCATGCCGATCTGCGTGGCGATCAGTCGTGCTTCGCGGTCGAGGTCATGATAGGCATCGTCATAAGCTTCGATCGCCTGCATCGTCAAGAGGATCAAAGCGGGAACGAGCGAGACTGCGACCAACAATACAAGCCGCGTGCGCAAGCTGAAGAAGCTTGGAAGTATGCGCAATTCAATACCTCAGTCAGATTGGCTTTTAAAATTTTTCGAGAATATCATCGCTGTACTTGATTTTGCCAGCCTTGGGTTTTAAGGCATTGGGCAAGGCCTGCTATCGTCTTCCCGCCCCATCCATCGCCGTATCAGAACCGCGCTTGCGCTTCCGGAGCCAGTATTGCTTCGGGCCTCAGCTTGAATTTTCTGACCACGCGCGACAGCTGCTTTACCCGGTCATGCATGGACTCCGACACGGCTGCCGCCTCTTCCACCAGGGCCGCAGCTCCAGTCGTTGATCAGGCGCGCCATTGTCACGGGCACTTCCATCATTTCTTGAGAGGTACTTGCTATTTCGATCAGCTTAACCACGCCTAACGCGGCAATAAACATTGAAAAAATAAAAAGCACATCAAAACCAAGCGCCAGGCGCTTGCCAATCTTTAAATTTCTAAGGTAATTCATAGGCCAAACATAATCTGGAGGCGAAAGCGGGATATTTGGCATCAATACTCGCTAAATCCTCAGGAGTATTCAGGGAGAAAGGGGAAGGCATATTGTACGCCAGAAAGTTTCCCTTGGTAAACTTTGTTACATACATTGTTTCCAGCCGGCGCTGATAACTTCGGCATCCAACTCTCCGACACAGGCATCAGGCTTTGTCCTGCTGCCCCTGTGCTGCTGCCTGCGTATCGTTCTGAAGGGAATGAAGGCTTTATTTTTTACGTCGTTCCCTGTCGGAGGCGTCATGCCTGAAGACCCAGGCACAATGTCTCCCGCCCTGGCGCCGAGACGCTTACGGTGGGCCGGCGATCTGATCGGCATCGCGCTGGGCGGATTCTTCGACGGCATCCTGCTGCACCAAGTGCTGCAATGGCATCATCTGCTGAGCCTGGTCGACAGCCCTGTGCTGCGGGATATCCGCGCCCAGATTGGGCGGTCCATGCGGCGCGACGCGGCGATGCGTTAAAGCTCTACCGCCATGGAGCAGTCCTGGTCAGCGGATCGATGGTCGCGCCGGGCTGCTTCAACTGGCTGGCCCGGTCATGAGCAGCTTCGATTGCGCCTCGCAGTTTTAGAACGTGCTGCGCGGGCTACGCGCAGATTTTTGTCGATCTGTGATGTGCTTTCCTCATTGGGCTGGCCGGCGGCACCATGGTTTCTTTCGGTGAAGATGCGCAACACGAACTCTATCTGCTTACGGCAGAAGGCAACGTGTATCGCATCGTCGCCCGTTAGCGCCACGCAAACTTCCGGCCCGGAAGGTAGATCGCGATGGCAGGCAATGCGAATCGCCGGCAAAAAATGTTTTCTTGTCGCCAAACCTACTCCGACGGGCAGCCGGCGCTTTCGACCCAGGCTGTGTAAAAACGCAGACAAAAACCGGGGCGAAAAAAAATCGACGCGTCAGAACGCGCTACATTGAACGATCGGCCCCTCCGGAATAGTAAGAGGATCCCTGAAAACATACTCACCTTGCGTTTTTACAGAGCCTGGACCCGAAGCGGACTTTGAGCAACGCGCGAAAGTCAACGTCTATCCATGCGCTCCAAATTGCTTTTGCCACGGATAGCTCAGGATCGTCATGTGCGGTCCCAAGCGCTGATGCTCGAACCACTCTTCCATCTCTGGAAAGAGACATAACAGTTCGTCTAAGACTTGGGCCGCCGGACGGGGCTGGTGTCGAAGCACGATGCGACGAAAGAAAGAACGGTCCTGACAAAACCAAGCACGTGTTCCAGAACCTTTCTTTGGTTGCAAGCGGCCCGACGACGAACCCATGTAGAAACCCAGGGTTGAACGCAACGTCAAGCCAGCCGCACCAGCGCGTCAACGGCGATAACGCCCTGCCCGTCCGGCCGCACGATCAGCGGGTTAATTTCCGCTTCGGCCACTCGCACATCATCCAGCAGCGCCAAGCCTGACAGCCCCACGATGGCAGCCGCCAGCGCCTCTAGGTCGCCACGCGGCTTGCCACGATAGCCGGCCAGCGCCTGCAGCGCCTTGACTTCGCCGATCATGTCGCGCGCGGTGTCGATGTCGACCGGAGCCATGCGCATGCTGCGGTCACGGTAAATTTCGGTCAACACGCCGCCGGCCGCCAGCATCACTATTGGCCCAACCTCGGCGTCATCGCGGTAGCCGATCAGCACTTCCCCCAGGCCGCTCACCATGGACTGCGCGAGCACCCGTTCTACCGTCGTGCCGGGGCGGCGCGCGGCGACTTCGCGGACTATCGTCTCCACAGATGCCGACAGTGCTGCTTCATCCCTTACTCCAAGCACCACGCCGCCGACATCGGTCTTGTGCGCGATGTCGGCATGCAGCACCTTGACCGCCAGGGGAAACGCCAGCTCTACTCGCGGCAGCGGCTGGCCAGCCTCGATCGCCATCACCGGCGCATGCGGCACGCTGAGCCGGTCCAGTAGCGCGTAGGCCTGCAGTTCGTCCAGCATGCGTCCACTGTCCGACGCTACAACGTTAGGCCGCACGGGAAGCATTCTCGGCGCACGTCTGCCGAATGCCGCAGCGATGGCATCGGCGCAGGCTTCGGGTGTGCGGAAGTTTGGCACGCCAGCGGCAGTCAACAGCGCCAGCGCCTCGGGCGCCTCCGGCACCAGGAAAGCGACCAGCGGCTTCGGACCGTCCTTGCTGTCGATAATGGGGCGCACCGCAAGGTCAGGATGATAGCGGGCCGAGGAACCTGCCACGGCCACGATCAGGTCGAACTCGGGCGCTGCCGACATCACGTCTATGGCGGCCTTCATTACGTCGTAGCGGGTGCCTGCCAGCGTCAGGTCAACGATGGCGCCGTGGCCGACCTTGACGCCGGCCTCGGCCAGCCGACGAAACGTGTCGGCAGACGGGCTGACGACATCGATGTTGCGCGTGCCCAGTTGGTCGACTACCATCGCGGCGCCGCCGCCGGTCGTGGTGAGGACGCCGACCCGCGCCGGCTTGTGCCCCTCGATCGGCATGCGGGCCAGTAGCGGCAGGCATTCGATGAACGCTTCGAGCGTCTCCACGCGGGCGATGCCGCAGTCCTTGAGGAAGGTGTCGGCGACGTCGTCCTCACCCGCCAGCGCGCCGGTATGCGACACGGCCAGTTCCGCCGCGGCCGCGGAGCGACCGAGCTTGTAGGCCACCACCGGCTTGCCGCGCGCGGCTGCAGCAAGCGCGAACGCCCGCAAATGCGCGCCCTTGCGTATGGTTTCCAGGAACAGCAGATACCCGCCAATGGCGGGATCGTCCAGCGTCGCCATGCAGATTTCGCCGATACCGAGATCGGCCTCGTTGCCGACCGAGACCAGCCCGGCGAAACCGATGCCGCGTTCCTTGCCGCGCGACACGAGCGCGCCTATCATGCTGCCGCTATGCGAGGCCACGAAGATTCGACCCGGCGGCAATTCCGGCTCGGCGAACGCGGCATTGGCGGTAATCATCGAGCGCAGGTGGACGTTTACCACGCCGAGACTGTTGGGTCCGACCACGCGAATGCCGGTCCGCTGGCAAATCTCGCGCAGGCTATCCTCGCGCGCCATGCCGTCCGGGCCGGCTTCGGAAAAGCCGTTCGCCAGTATGCTCGCGACGCGCACGCCGGCACGTCCACATTCCTCGACCGCAGCCAGCACCAGTTCGGTCGGCGTGACTATATATGCATGGTCCGGCACCTCAGGCAGCGCTGCGATCGAGGGCCACGCGCGTTCGCCGAGCACGGTCTCGCGGCGGGGGTTCACCGGATACACCGCGCCCTGGAAACCGGCCCGGCGCAGGAACAGCACCGGCCGGCCGGAGGTCTTGGCGGGGTCGTCGGAGGCGCCGACAATGGCAATGCTGCGAGGCGAAAACAAGGCCTGGCCGAGGCTGACTGGCAATGTGGTGGACATGTCGTGGTCTTTCCGATTGGGGTTTAGCAGAGTGGTCGGATTATTGCATTCGCCTGTTTCAGCAGCTATTTCCCATTTGGTATCCAGCTATACGTTTTTGTAAAGGCACGATGTCTCCATGGTTGCCATAAGTATTTATCATCCCTGCTTGCATAGCCGGAATGTGTCAAGGCGCTGGCGCCAGGCCGAATCGCCGGCTTCATTCCTGAACGTCCGGGCAACTCGTCACGGTCGCTGGCGGGCCAGTTAAGTCAAGCTCCGCGCAGATGAATGGCTGCATGCAGGCGACAGCCCTGGCAAGGGAGTCCTACTGTGAGGTACAGGCATTTTTATGGCATGATTTGAAACTATTTTTCTTACATAAAAATCGGGACAAAAATGGCTCGGTCACTACCACCACTTAATCCCCTGCGTGTATTCGAAGCGGTCGCCCGGCTAGGGAATTTGACTAAAGCAGCTGATGAAATGCATGTAAGCCAGTCGGCTGTCAGCCGACAGGTCGCAGTGATTGAAGATTATCTTGATATCAAGCTATTCCGGCGTGACCAGCGAGGCGTTACGTTAACAGAAGCCGGACACAGCTATTACCAGCAAATCGGTCCGGCATTCGCGAAGATTGTTGCAGCAACCGAAGACCTGTTGATGACGGACCGCACAGGACCGATAAAGGTCCGTGCTTATACGACGTTTGCCGCCAAGTGGCTGCTCCGGCGTCTGCCGAAATTCAGGGCAAGTCACCCGGAAATAGAAGTAAGGCTGAGTACAAACGTAACGCCCGTCGATTTTTTGAAGGAAAATGTCGATCTCGCAATTCAGTTTGGCGACGGTGCATGGCCCAACCTGGTTTCCGAACACTTATTCGATGACGAAATTACCCCGGTATGCAGTCCCATGTTGTTGAAGGGCGATCGGCCGCTGACTGCCATCGCAGATCTCGCACGGTTTCCGCTATTAATTTCCCATTATCGGAAAACCGATTGGGCGGACTGGCTGTCAGCGCTTGGGCAAGGCAATGTGGCCACCTGTAGCGAGACGATGGAGTTTTCCAGTTCAATCCTCACTTACCAGGCTGCCGTCGATGGCCTGGGAGTGGCCATGGGACAGCCGCGCTTGCTGGATCAGGAACTCGAGAACGGCACATTGGTTTGTCCTTTCGAGCAGGTTGTCCGGCGCAAGTCGGGCTATTACCTGTTATTGCCGCCACGCGACTCGGTACCGAAGAAGGTCGGCATATTCCGCGACTGGCTACTAGGGGAAGTACGTGCAATGCCCGCTTCAGCAACGCCTGCGCCTGGCTAGCGTAGTTGACTCGCCTGATCCCTCGCAGTCATTCCACGCCGATCTCAGAACCGATTTTCCTGGCGATTACTGCCAGGGCAGCGCGACTTACGCCATGATTTTTTGTCATGCCTTCGTGCGGAATCGGAAATTGTCAAAGCCGGAGACTCAGCGCACACTGGTTTGCACTGACCCATTGCACTGACAAGACCAAGGAATCGTAATGAACTTTAACCTGAGCGAAGAGCACCGCGCCTTCGTCGACTCCGTCCGCCGCTTTGCCCAAGACAAGCTGGCCCCGGGCGCATTGGAACGCGCGCATTCCACGCAGTATCCGCGGGACGTGGCGCGCATGCTGGCCGAGCAGGGTCTTCTTGGCATTGCGTTCAATGAGGAAGACGGCGGCCAGGGCGGCACCCTGATGCATGCGGTGCTCGCAATCCAGGAAGTCGCGCTGGCGTGCCCAAAGAGCGCCGACATCGTCCAGGCCGGTAACTTCGGCCCGATCCGCACCTTTGTCGAATACGCCAGCGCCGAGCAAAAGGCGCGCTTTTTGCCCGGCCTGCTCGACGGGACAAGGCTGATCGCGCTGGGTATGAGCGAGCCGGACGCCGGGTCGGCTGTCACGGAGCTGAAAACCAGCGCCACCGAGGACGGTGACGGCTACCTGATCAATGGCAGCAAGGTCTTTTCCACCCATAGCCCCGAAGCCGACCTGTTCCTGGTCTACGTGCGTTTCGGACCTGGCGTCAACGGCATCGGCTCGGTGCTGGTCGAACGCGACACACCAGGGTTCTCGGTCGGGGCGCCGTCGTCCTTCATGAGTGGCGAGCAGTGGAGCCAGCTGTATTTCGAGAACTGCCGTATCCCGCGCGCTAACGTCCTGCTCGGCGAAGGTGGCTTCAAGAAGCAGATCGCCGGCTTCAATGTCGAACGCCTGGGCAACTCGTCACGGTCGCTGGCGCTGGGCCGCTACGCTTTCAATGCGGCACGCGAGCATGCGCTGAGCCGCAAGCAGTTCGGCCGCGCGCTCTGCGAATTCCAGGGCATCCAGTGGAAGTTCGCCGAGATGGCGGTCAAGCTCGAGGCGGCGCAACTGCTGCTCTACCGCGCCGCGCTCGAAGGTGAACACGGCCTGCCGTCGGCTCAAAGCACCGCCATGGCCAAACTGGCATGCAACCAGGCCGGCTGGGATGTGGCCAACGAAGCGCTCCAGGTGATGGGCGCAATGGGCTATAGCCAGGAAATGCTGATCGAATACTGTGTCCGCCGCACCCGCGGCTGGATGATTGCCGGCGGCTCGATCGAGGTGCTGAAGAACCGCATTGCAGAAGGTGTATTCGGGCGCACATTTTCACAGCGGGGCGCCAGCGCGACTTGATGCTTCATCAGCAGTTTAACTACCGACAAAACCATTAGACGGAGACGACAGACATGACCTTATCAACTACCATCCGCAAGCTTGCTTTTCCCTTCGTCGGCATTGCGCTGACCCTGTTTGCGCAGCAGGCGCCGGCCCAGGACCAGGACTGGCCGAAACGGCCGGTGAGTATCATCGTCGGCTTTTCTCCGGGCGGCACCACCGACATTATTGCCCGCATGCTGGGGGTGGAGTTGAGCAAGGT
Source organism: uncultured Noviherbaspirillum sp. (assembly GCA_963522035.1). GTDB lineage: Bacteria > Pseudomonadota > Gammaproteobacteria > Burkholderiales > Burkholderiaceae_D > Noviherbaspirillum_A. The sequence continues at coordinate 19,774 of CAUQYP010000011.1, forward strand.
CTGGGGCCAGTCCGTCATCGTGGAAAATCGGCCCGGCGCCGGAGGCAATATTGCCGGCGCGATGGTCGCCAAGGCCGCGCCCGACGGCTATACGCTGTTCATGGGTTCGACCGGACCGCTTGCCGTGAACACCAGCCTGTACAAGCGCATGCCGTTCGACCACATGAAGGACTTCACCCCGATTTCGCTGGTGGCCGATGTGCCCAATATGCTGGTAGTTAATCCCAAGTTCATGCCGGCTGCAACGTTCAAGGACTTCATGGCCCTGTTGAAGGCTAATCCCGGCAAGTATTTCTATGCATCGACCGGAAGCGGCACCGCGTCGCACCTGGCCACCGAACTGCTGAAGCATGAAGCCAAGGTCGAGTCCACCCATGTGCCTTACAAAGGCGCGGTGGCATTGAACGACCTGCTTGGCGGAGACTCGGTGCACTTCATGTTCGCCACGATCCCATCCGTGGTCCAGCATGTGCGCAGCGGCAAGCTCAAGGCGCTGGCGGTGACCAGCAAGAAGCGCTCGACTGGCCTGCCGGAAGTCCCGACAGTGGCCGAATCGGGTTATGCCAACTTCGATGCGAGTTCCTGGTTCGGACTTGTCGGACCGGCAGCGATGCCCAAGGCCATCTCGGAGAAAATTTCCGCTGACATTGCCCGTGTCATGGCTACACCGGACATGCGTGCGAAGTTTATCGAACAGGGCGCCGAACCGGTGGCATCCACGCCGGCGCAATTTGGGGACTACATGCGTAGCGAGACCGCCAAGTGGGAGAGGGTTGTGAAGCTTTCCGGCGCGAGCGCGGAATAAACGGGGATCCCATGACCATCGTTGAACAATTCGCCCGGTTTGCCGTTGGCTACCGGGCCGCGCCGATGAGCGCAGACGTCACGCACCACGCACAGCGCGCCGTGATCGACTGGTATGCCGCGGCACTCCCGGGCGCCGTGCTGCCGCCGGCGACCTCGCTGCAACAGGCGCTTGCTGACGAGGTCGGCCATGGCCACGCACGCCTGGTGCTGGGTACGCCGGCGACGATCCGCGCAGCAGCGTTAATCAACGGCACGGCCGCGCATATCGTGGAAGTCGATGATATCTTCCGCGAAGCGATCTACCACCCCGGCGCGCCGACAATTGCCGCCGCGCTCGCGCTGGCCCAGGCCAGGAACGTGTCGGGTACCGACTTCCTGCGCGCGGTGGTCGTTGGCTACGAAATATCAACCCGGATCGGCGCTGCGATGGGGCGCGCCCATTACCGCTACTGGCATAACACCGGCACCATCGGCTGCTTCGGCGCTGCTGCCGCCGCGGCCGACATCTTGCAGCTCAACCCGGTCCAGTTCGCGCATGCGCTGGCCACCGCGGCGACCTTCGCTGCCGGCCTGCAGCAGGCGTTCCGGATGGATTCGATGTCCAAGCCGCTGCATGCCGGCCGTGCCGCCGAAGCCGGCGTGACCGCGGCCCTGGCCGCAGCCGAAGGCGTGACAGGCTCGCTCGACATCCTGGAAGGCGACAGCGGCCTCGGCCGTGCCATGAGCGATGGCCCGGACTGGAATCAGGCGATCGCAACCCTGGGCCAGGATTTCCATATCACCCGCATCACGTTCAAGAACCATGCGTGCTGCGGCCATACTTTTGCGCCCATCGATGGCGCGCTGGCACTGCAGTCCCAGCATGGCGTGCGTCCCGACGATATCGAGCGCATCGACATCCTTACCTACCGTGCCGCGCTGGACGTGGCCGGCTACGAACATCCGACCACACCGGCAGAGGCGCGCTTTTCCGTGAAATACACGGTTGCCAGTGCGCTGTGCCACGGCAGCGTCCGGCTGGCCGCGTTCGAGCCGGCACGGCTGGCCGATCCGGCGACACGTGCGCTGATGACGCGCATCGTCCTTGCCGTCGATCCGGAGCTGGACGCTGCCTTCCCAGGGCAGCGCGCGTGCCGCATTCGCATGCAGCTACGCGACGGCCGCATGCTGACGCTGCTACAGCCGACCCGCAAGGGCGACCCTGAAATGCCGCTCACCGATGAAGAGCTCGCGCAAAAATTCGACGAACTGGCCGTACCCGTGCTGGGACAGGCCGCAGCCGACGCGCTGCTTGACCGGCTCCGCAATCTCGACAAGGTGGACACGCTATGAGCGATCGGGCAGCTTCAGCCATGGCTGCCTGCGCCTCCCTTGAATCTACAGAAGGCGACGATAGGGAACGGGCCGGCATGCTGATGCACGGCCTGGCCGAAACCTCGCTGGGTCCGCTGCATTACGTCCGCGCCGGGCACGGCACGCCGCTGGTGCTGCTGCACGGTGGTTTTGGCAGCTGGCGCCACTGGGAAGCGAATATCGCCGCGCTGGCCGAGCGGCATACCGTGTTTGCACTCGACTTGCCCGGCTTTGGCGAATCATGCGATTTGCCGCCTGACAGCAGCATAGAACAGCTGGCACGACCTGTTGCGCAGGCCATTGCAGGCCTGTGCGGAAGCTTGCCCGCTGGACTGCGCAACGGCCCGCCCGGGATTGCCGCGTTTTCCTTCGGCACCGCGGTCGCGGTCAAGATCGCCCAGATGGATCCAGTGTCGGTGCGCGCGCTGCTGCTGGTCAATCCGCCAGGAATCGGCCCGGTCTCTGCGGAAGTCAAGGCGATCCAGGCTCGGGCAGCAGAAGCCGCGCGGACGAAGGGCTTGCGTTCCGGGCTGGAGATCACGTTGCGCGAACTGATGGTGCATGACCCGGCGCTCGCAACGCCGGCTGCTCTCGACCTGCTGGAAGACTGCGTGCGCCAGACCAGGTTCGTCTCGCGGCCGCTCTCGCGCGCGGTCCAGTTGCGGCCGATGCTAACGGCGCTGCCCGTGCCGGTGCAGGTGGCGCTTGGTGAGAACGACCCGCATCAGCGACATGATCTTGCCAACCGTCGCGCTTGGCTGACCGAGGCACTAGGCGCCGATCGCGTGTGCATCGTCGGCGCATGCGGCCATTGGCTGCAATATGAACAGGCCGCGCGCTTCAATACGCTGGCCGCCGAATTCTTTAGCGAGTCGCTGCCATGAAGATTGCCATACTCGACGATTACCAGGACGCGGTCCGGTCGCTGCACTGCTACGGCAAGCTGGCAGGCCACGACGTGACGATCTGGCACGACCATGTCGAGGACATCGACCTCCTGGCCAAACGCCTTGCCGAGACCGAGGTGCTGGTCCTGATCCGCGAGCGCATGCCGATCGGAGCGGAGCTGCTGGCGCGGCTGCCGCGGCTCAAGCTCATCAGCCAGCACGGCGTGACGCCGCATATCGACTTGGCCGCATGCAGCCGGCACGGCCTGCTGGTGTCGGCCGGGCAGTACGGCCGGCCCTCGTATGCTACGGCGGAATTTGCCTGGGGCCTGATCCTCAGTGCGCTGCGCCATATCCCGCATGAAGTTGCGCAGCTCAAGGGCGGGCGCTGGCAGACGACAATGGGCGACGTGTTGCATGGACGGACGCTGGGCATCTTCGGCTATGGCCGGATCGGCGCCCTCCTTGCCGGCTACGGCCGGGCATTCGGAATGCGGATCCTTGTATGGGGCCGCGCAACGACGCTGGACAAGGCCCGCGCCGACGGCTACGACACGGCAAGCAGCCAGCGCGACTTGTTCGAGACAGCCGATGTGCTGACCCTGCACGTGCGACTGAACCCGGAGACCCGCGGCATCGTTTCGGCAGGCGACCTGGCGTGCATGAAGCCGGACGCGCTGCTCGTCAACACGAGCCGGGCAGAACTGATCGCACCAGGTGCGCTGGTCGAGGCGCTGCGCTTGGGCCGGCCCGGACGTGCCGCGCTCGATGTCTACGAGCACGAGCCGCTGCCGCCGGACGACCCGCTGCTTGCGCTCGAGAATGCGCTGTGTACGCCCCACCTGGGCTACGTCGAGCGCGATGCTTATGAATTCGGTTTCAGCAAGGTATTCGACCAGGTCCTTGCCTACGCCGCCGGCCGTCCGACGCATATTGTCAACGCCGGATAGCGGCGGGAGTGATCGACAGCCTGTCTTTCTTTCTCATTCAGCGGACAATTTGCTGGCGCTGCAGCTCGGCTATCGCAGCGTCGCCATAGCCGAGCTCGCGCAGGAGCGCTTCGCTGTGCTCGCCCAGCCTGGGCGGGTTCAGGCGTACGCCGGGCCGCCTGCCGCCCAGCGTCAACGGCAGCAGCGGCGTCTGGGTCATGCGGCCGTCGGGCAAGGTGATCGGCGCCAGCCCACCGGTGGCCTTCAAATGCGGATCGTCCAGCAGGTCGTGCGGTCGGGTGATCGGCGCGAATGGCAGGCCATGCCGTTCGAATACGGCCGACAGTTCGGCCGCGCTGTAGCGAGCCATTTCCGTGCGCAGCGCCGGCATCATCCAGTCGCGCGCCGCCACCCGGAGGTTGTTGCTTTGCAGTCGGGGATCGGCTTTCAGCGCTGCGAGCCCGAAGGCATCGCAGAACAGCGCCCACTGGGTGTCGGTGACGACCGCCAGAAAAATCTGCTCGCCGTCCTTGACGCTGAAGACATCGTAGACCGCCCAGGCTGAAATGCGGCTGGGCATAGGCGCGGCCGGCTTGCCGGTGACCGCGTACTGCATCATGTGCTGGGCCACCAGGAAGACATTGTTTTCATACAGCGCGCTTTGCACTTCCTGTCCGCGCCCGGTCTGGTCGCGCTGCGCCAGCGCCGCCATGGCGCCAAGCGCCCCGAAGACGCCGCCCATGATGTCGTTGACGCTGGTGCCGGCCCGCAGCGGGTCGCCGGGCCGCCCTGTCATGTACGCAAGCCCGCCCATCATCTGCACGACCTCGTCGAGTGCGGTGCGGTGGTCGTAGGGGCCAGGCAGGAATCCCTTGTGGCTGACATAGATCAGCCGTTCGTTGCGTGCTGACAGGCTTGCATAATCGAGCCCCAGCTTTTCCATGGTGCTTGGCTTGAAGTTTTCACTGACGATGTCGGCAGTGTCGATCAGCTCCAGTGCCAGCGCCAGCCCCTCGGGTTTGTGCAGGTCGATTGCAATGCTTTTCTTGTTACGGTTGAACATCGGGAAAAACCCGGCGCCGGAGCCCAGCAGCGCCCGGGTGTTGTCGCCCGAGATCGGTTCGATCTTGATCACATCCGCACCAAGGTCGGCCAGCACCATGCCGCAGGTCGGCCCCATGACCATATGGGTGAATTCGACCACCCGTATGCCGGCGTACGGAAGCGGGCTAGTGGACATGGATGGCATTCTGGACAAATCCCTTTGGCAATCCGGCTTCGGGCAACATGCCGTACAAGGTTTCTCCGTGCAGCCCTGCCTGCAATGGTTCACGCGCGGCGAGCAGTTTCACCAGGTCGATGCCGGTGCCCACGCCCATGGCCTCGAACATGAATGCCAGGTCTTCCGTCACCACGTTACCGGACGCGCCTGGCGCATAAGGGCATCCGCCCAAGCCGCCGAGCGAGGCATCGAAGGTGCGCACACCCGCTTCGTAGGCGGCCAGGCAATTGGCCAGCCCAAGTCCGCGGGTATTGTGCAGGTGCGCGGCGCCCGCCTTGTCGCCAAGCTCTGCGCGCAGACGGCGGAACAGGCGGCCTACCTGGGCCGGATTCGCATACCCGGTCGTGTCGGACAGGCCGCATTCGTCGACGCCTGCCGCAACGCACAGCGCCGCCATGCGTATGACCTCGTCCTCCGGCACCGCACCCTGGATCGTGCAGCCAAACGCCGTCGATACGCCGACTTCAATCTTCACGCCGGGGGCAACGGTGTTGCGCAGCGATACGATCTCTCGCACCGTGGCCAGCATTTCCTCCCGCGACTTGCGCACATTGGCCAAGGAATGGGCTTCACTTGCCGACACCGGGATCGTCAGCTTATGCACGCTCGACGCCAGTGCCGCCTGGGCGCCGCGCAGGTTTGGCACCAGGGCCATGACAGTCAGGCCCGGCAGCGTTATCGCATGGCGGACCAGCGCCGCCGTGTCCGCCAACTGGGGCAGCGACGATGCGGGCACAAAGGAACCGACTTCGATTTCCCGAATGCCTGACGCATGCAGCGCGTCGATCCAGCGGATCTTGGCGGCGGAAGACATGATGGTTTTGACAGCCTGCAGGCCGTCGCGGGGACCGACTTCGCTGATCAGGACTTCAGGGTCGGTCAGGGAGGGACAAAGCACAAGGGACTCCTTGGTTAGCGCGGCGTATCGACGAAGAAAATGCGTAGGGATCGGTACCGGGCAGGCTGGTCCGACGTCACTGCGAACCACTGCATCGTTCTGTAGGATAGAATGGCGTTCTAATAATCTATTTAGTGTGCGGTCGAGCAGACCGCCTGTCAAGCTCATTGGCTCAAGGGAGCAGTGCCTATGCCCAGGAAATCTCAGTTTACTTCTGTCGCCGACGAGAACGCGGCACCGAACGGGGCAGCGTCGGTGGACAAGGCCGTGTCGCTTCTGGCGGCTTTTCGGGCCGGCGACGCGTCCCTGACATTGGGCGAACTGGCCGAGCGTACCCAGCTGCACAAGAGCACCGTTTTACGTTCGCTGGCATCGTTGGGACACGCCAGCTTTGTCCATCGGCTGCCCGATGGCCGTTACGCGCTCGGGAGCGAGATTGCCCGCCTTTATGCCGTGTATGCCGCGTCGTTCTCGCTGGACCGCATCGTGCTGCCGGTGTTGCAGGCACTGGTGATACGCACCGCAGAAAGCGCTGCGTATCATGTCCGGCAAGGAAATGCGCGCCTTTGCCTTTACCGGATCGACTCTCCTCATCCGATCCGCGACCATGTCCGGGCCGGCGAAGTACTACCGCTCTACCGCGGCTCTGGCGGACGGGTGCTGGTCGCATTCGATGAGACACTGTGGCAGGACGTGCCGGATGGCGAGCGGGCGCTTTATCAACAGATCGCCGCGCAAGGATATTACGCGGCAGTGGGTGATCGCCTGGCCGAAGTGGCCGGCATTTCTGCGCCGGTGTTCGGGCGTGACCATCGTATTACGGGCGCGCTTACGCTGACGATGCCGGTGCACCGGTATAAGGACACATACGTTGCAGAGGTGGTCGCCGCAGCGACGGACTTGTCAGAACAGATTGTGGCTGCCCGCCAGTGAATGCTTGGCACATGACTGACTTTTAAAGATCGTGCTGCCACGATCGGCACGAACGAGTACATGCAGGTCGCGCTCGGCCAGGCGCTGGTGATCAGGCTCAGGGAAGAAGCGCCCTCCGTGCGCATCGTCTTCCGGCCGATAGCCAGCGACTTGCCTGCGCTGCTTGCCAAAGGCTCGCTCCAAGCGCTGGCGCGGAATCGCCCCGTTCGCGGGAGTGCAGCCTCAGTGAACGCAGCAGCCGGCTTGGCTAGACCGCGCCGAGGCCTGCATCCGGCCGATCCGGCGCCTGCTGGTTCGCGACCCGGGCCCTGGCCTGTCCCGCTGTTAGCGTCCAGCCGGCGTTGCGCAACTCTTCCTTCATGATGTCGGCAATCCAGCCGCGCCGCTCCCCGTCCATGCGGCTGCGGATCGCGCCTACGCTGATGGCGGCATAGGTGCCTGGCGTCACCTGGAACGACAGGCCGACGCCGCTGACGCCCTCGGCCACCAGGTTGTCGGTGCTCGCATAGCCTTGCTGGCGAACCTGCGCTGCCAGGTGGCGCAGCTGGGCCGGCGACCGGCGTTCCGGCGGCAGCTCGCTGGCATGCCGGGTGTGGAAGCCGTCCAGCTCGATATCGGAAAGCGTCGCCATCAGCGCCGTACCCGCCGAGCCCACGCCCAGCAGGCGCAAGCCGCCGACCTGCAGCACCAGCGCCTTGATCGGGAACGCACCCTGCTCGTAATGGACGCAGTGGGCATAGTCGCCGTTGCGAACCACGAGGTAGACCGTGTCCTCCGAACGGCGCGCGAGCCGGATCATCATCGGCCTGCAACGCTCGACGATGGGCGCCCGGCTCATCGTCGCCAGCCCCAGCTGCATCGACTCCAGGCCCAGCCGGTAAAGCTTGTCTTCTCCCCGCGCCAGCATGCCGCTCTGCACCAGCGAACCCAGCAGCCGGTAGGCCGTGGCGCGGTCGAGGCCGGTCGCAGCGATCAGCGACGCCAGCGAAATACCGCGCTCGTGGTTCAGGCCGACCAGCTTTAACAGATGGATCGCCCGGAACACCGCCTGGGCGCCCGGCTTTGGCTGGGCACTGTTCTCATTGTTCATAATATGAACTTCCTGTGCTGATTCATGCGCTCTACATGGAAGAAAATCGATAGTGAGGTATAGAAAAATGATTGCTTTGTTCATATTATGAACTATTCGTCATCCCGTGGTTTACGGCGTTACGCGCTGCTGCCGATACTCTCCTCAACGTCGGAACAAAGCCCGATACGAAATAATGGAGACAGACATGAATCGCAAATCGTTTATCGCCGTAGCGTGCATCGCACTGCTTGCCCCTGGCCTGGCTGCGGCGCAGTCGGCAGACGCCTGGCCCAGCAAGCCGGTGAGGTTGCTGGTCGGTTATCCGCCGGGTGGCGCCTCCGACACCATCAGCCGCCTGATCGGCCAGGAACTGGCGCGCATGAACAACCAGTCGTTCATCATCGAGAACAAGCCTGGCGTCGGCGGCATGCTTGCGATGAGCCAGCTGGTCCGGTCGCCGGCCGACGGCTATACGCTCGGCCTTGCGGTCAGCGGCAGCCTGACCACCGGGCCGCACCTGCAAAGCCCGAAGCTGTACGACCCGCTCACCGACTTCCAGAACATCGGCATGCTGGCGAAGACGCCGATGGTGCTGCTGGCCGGCCCGGCCAGCGGCTACGAGACGGTGGAAGCAGTCGTGCGCGATGCGCAGAAGCGGCCCGGCGAGTTGATGTTCGCGTCCGGCGCGCAGGCTTTCGAGTTGGCGCTGCAACTGTTCAAGTCCAGGTCCAACGTGGACATCACGGCGGTTTCCTACCAGGGCGGCGCGCCGGCGTCCATCGACGTGATGGCCGGCCGGGCGCAGTTAATGGTCGACACCATCGGCGCCCAGCAGGGAAATATCAAGGCGGGCAAGCTGAAGCCGCTCGCGGTGCTGGACAGCACGCGCTCGCGCATCATGCCCGAGATTCCGACCATGGCCGAGGCCGGCGTCAACGGATACGAGGCGCTCGGCTGGGCGGCCCTGGTCGGCCCCAAGGGCATGCCCGCACCCATCGTGGACAAGCTCAACGGCCAGTTGCAGCAAATTTTGAAGTCGCCCGAGATCAGCAGGAAACTCGAGACGCTCGGCTTCGAGCCCTGGCCCGGCACGCCCCAGTTCATGCAGAAGACCGTTGCCGCCGAATACGCGTCATGGGGTGAAGTGGTACGCAGCTCCGGCATGGCCAACCGGTAAGCCTGGCCTGCGCAGCCGGCCGATACGTTCTGCCGACCCATCCATTCCCCTGGCGGCCCGCCAGGCGGGTTCCTTATTGCCTATTGAAAGAGATCATCCGATGACGACCCATGCCATTTCCGGCCACGACTGGAGCGCCCAGCTCGACGCGGCGCTGCCCGCCGCCAACATCCCTACCCTGCTGATGATGCTGGTTCACCTGACCGGCGACAGGCGCTGGCTGTCCGAGCGCTATCGCTGCACGCATATCCGCGGCATCGACGACCACGACAGCGGCGGCCTCCCCGCCGACGTGCAGCAGGAGGTGCGTGACGCCGCCCGCGACGCGGTGCTCGCCTGGAAGGCCGGCCGCGCCGCCGCCCTGCCCGCTCCAGAGCTGGAACTGCTGCTCGACATGCTGCGCCAGGGCGTCGGCGAGGACGTGCCGGCGTCGTATGGCCCGATGGTGGGCGCGTGGCTGGGCCTGGACCAGGAATTCCAGATCGACCAGAAGGACCGGTACCGGGCGCCCGCGGGCTTCCACGTGATCGTCATTGGCGCGGGCGTGGCAGGGCTGTGCGCGTCGATCCGGCTGCACGGCGCCGGCATAGCGCATACGGTGATCGAGAAAAATGCCGAGGTCGGCGGCACCTGGTACGAGAACCGCTACCCGGGCGCCGGCGTGGACACGCCCAACCACATCTACTCGTACTCGTTTGCCAGGGCCGACTGGACCCGCTATTTCGCGCTGCGCGAGGAGATCCAGGCCTACTTCGTCGACGTGTCGCACCGCTTCGGCGTGCGTCCGCACATCCGCTTCAATACCAGCGTGGATTCGGCCGTCTACGACGAGGAGGCCATGGCGTGGACCGTGCGCGTGACCGACCGCGAGGGCCGCAGCGAGGCATTGCGGGCCAATGTCGTCATCAGCGCCGTCGGCCTGCTCAATGTGCCCAAGATGCCTGTCATCGAAGGGCTGGACACGTTCGCCGGGCCGTGTTTCCACAGCGCCCGCTGGCCGCAGGGACTGGACGTGCGCGGCAAGCGGGTGGCCGTCATCGGCAACGGCGCGAGCGCGATGCAGATCGTGCCTGCCATCGCACCCGAGGTGGCGCAGCTCACTGTGTTCCAGCGGTCGAAGCAATGGGCGGCGCCGTTCGAGCGCTTCCAGAAGCCGGTGCCGTCCGCGTCGCGCTTCCTGCTGAAGGAACTGCCGTTCTACCAGCAGTGGTACCGCCAGCGGCTGGCGTGGATCTTCAACGACCGCATCCACGCCTCGCTGCAGATCGACCCGGAGTGGCCGCACCCGGAGCGCGCGATCAACCGCCGCAACGACAAGCACCGCGAATTCTTCATCGACTACGTGAAGGCCGAACTCGGCGACAGGCAGGCGCTGCTGGCGGACGTGCTGCCGGACTATCCGCCGTTCGGCAAGCGCATGCTGATGGACAACGGCTGGTTCCGCACGGCCACGCGCGACAATGTGCGCATCGTCAACGAGGGCATCGAGCGCATCGAGCCCGACGCCGTCATCACGAAGGACGGGCAGCGGGTCGAGGCCGATATCCTGGTCGTCTGCACCGGTTTCGATGCGGTGAACCTGCTGTCCTCGTTCACGCTGCTGGGTCGTGGCGGCCGCAACGTCCGCGAACGCTGGGATGCAGAAGGCGCGCAGGCCTACCTGGGCGTAGCCACGCCAGGCTTCCCCAACTTCTTCATGCTGGCCGGGCCGAACACGGCGCTGGGCCACGGCGGCAGCGTGGTCGCGCTGCTGGAGACCCAGGTGCAGTACGTGATGTCGCTGCTGAAGGCGGCGCTGCAGGACTACGGTCAGCATTTCGAGATCGAGGTCGACAAGGACATCCACGACGCCTATAACGACCGCGTGCAGGACGCGCATGCAAGAATGATCTGGACCCACAAGGGCATGTCGAACTGGTACCGCAACGGCCAGGGCCGCGTCGTGGCGCCGACGCCGTTCCGCAACGACGACTACTGGCACATGACCCGCAACTCCGGGCTGGGCGATTATGTGCTTCGCGGCAGGGGTGGGAAAGCGAAAGGCCGCAAGGACGCGGCCGGTGCCCGGGTAGCGGGAGCAGCATCGTGACGGCGCCGCATGCAGCGGACGAAAGCGGCGTTCGCAACGCCGGCCGCGCCGGTCCCGGTCCGCACATGCTGAGCGGCCTGCGCATCCTCGACCTCGGCACCATGGTCGCCGGCCCGGTCGCCGCCACGCTCTTTGGCGATTTCGGCGCGGAAGTGATCAAGGTCGAAGTGCCGAAGCGCGGCGACACCGTGCGCGACCTCGGTCCGTTCGTGGACGGCAAGTGCCTGTACTGGAGCGTGGAAAACCGCAACAAGAAATCGATCACGCTGGACCTGCGGAAACCCGAAGGCCGCGCGCTGCTGCTGCGGCTGGTCGAGGAAGCCGACGCTGTCGTTGAAAATTTCCGTCCCGGCACGCTCGAAAAGTGGGGCCTGGGCTGGGAAGAGCTGAAGGCGCGCAACCCCGGCCTGGTGATGCTTCGCATATCGGGCTTCGGGCAGACCGGGCCGTATCGCGAGCGGGCGGGCTACGACCGCATCGCGCTCGCGTTCGGCGGGCTGATGGGCATCACCGGCTTCCCGGACCGGCCGCCGGTGCGCATCGGCACGTCCATCGCCGACTACCAGTCGGCCATCCTCGGCGCGTTCTCGCTGATGATGGCGATCTATCATCGCGACCTCAACGGTGGAGAGGGACAGCAGATCGACCTCGCCATGTACGAGTCCATCATCCGCTTCACCGAAGTCCTGGTGCCGGCCTACGACCGGCTGGGCACCGTGCGCGAGCGGCGCGGCAACAAGCATTTCGCCGCAGCGCCGGGCGAGCACTTCCGCACCTCGGACGGCCGGTACGTGATCCTGACGGTGTCGGCGGAAGCCGGCTTCCAGCGGCTGGCCCGCGCGATGGGCCGCGACGACTGGCTGGACGACCCGCGCTTCGCGACCCACCCGCTGCGCTGGCAGCATGTCGACGAACTCAACGCGGCGCTCGCAGACTGGATCGAGAACCAGCCGGTCGACGAACTGTGCGCCAGGCTGGACGACGCCAAGCTCGCCTACTCCTTTATCTACAGCATAGAGGACATCATGAACGACCCGCACTACCGCGCGCGCGGGACCATCGTCTCGGTGCCGGACCCGCACATTGGCCCGGTGAAGATGGCGGGCGTCGTGCCGAAGTTTCCCGACCGCGAGGAAAAGTCGATCGAGCCGGCGCCGGACCTTGGCCAGCACAACGAGGAAATCTATTGCGGCCTGCTCGGCCTGTCAGCCGCCGAACTGTCGGCGCTGGCCGAGGCGGAAGTCATATGACCCGTGCCCTGGTGCTGGGCGGCGGCGGGGTGGCCGGCATCGCCTGGGCCACCGGGATCGCGGCGGGCCTCGCGCGTTGCGGTGTTGACATTGCGCAGGCTGACCTGTTCGTCGGCACGTCGGCCGGCTCGGTCGTGGGCGCACAGCTTGCGTGCGGCGTGGACGTGGAAACCCTGCTCGCGCAGCAGCTGGCGCCGCCGTCGCATTCGCGCGAGCAGGCGCGGCCCTACTCGCAGCGGGACGCGGACGCGCTGAACCGCCGGCTGATGGACAAGGTGGGCGGAGACCTGACGGCGGCGCGCAAGCGCATCGGCGCCCATGCGCTGCGCAGCCAGACTGTGCCGCTCGATGTGCGCCGCGGCATCGTCGCCGCCCGGCTGCCCCAGGCTGCGTGGCCGGCACGCGCGCTGCGCGTGGTCGCGGTCGATACCGCCACCGGCGAGCACACCGCGTTCGACCGCGACAGCGGGGTCGACTTCATCGATGCGGTGGCTGCAAGCTGCGCGGTTCCCGGAGCCTGGCCGGCCGTGCCGATCGGCGGCCGGGCCTGGATGGACGGCGGCATTCGTTCGCTGAGCAACGCCGACCTCGCCTTGCCGGCGCAGCGCGTGCTGGTCGTCGCGCCGCTGGGCTACGCCGACGGCAACCCGGTCAGCGGCCACTTGCGGGACGAAGTACGGACGCTGGAGGAAGCCGGCGCCAGCGTCGCCGTCATCGTTCCGGACGATGCCTCGGTGGCGGCCATGACCGACAACGTGCTCGATCCCGCCCGTTGCACGCCCAGCGCCGAGGCCGGCGTCGCACAGGCGCTGCGCATCGGGCCGGATATTGCGTTGTTCTGGAACGACGACGGGCTGGCTTGCCGGTAAGACCTTCATCCTGGGTGGCATACCGTAGTCGCCGCCCCCGGGATGTCCACGGTCCGGCCGGGGTCGAAGCGCCGCGTTACCCGGGCGTGTAAAAAAAGATATAGTCCGAATGTCCGATTAGCGGCCGAGCGATGTCTTTTTAATCTGCGGCATGAACCTTCGCCAGATCACCTACTTTATCTCCATCGCCCAGACCGGCAGCTTCAGCGCCGCGGCCGACAGCCTGCATGTAGCGCAATCGGCGCTGAGCCGGCATATGCGGGACCTGGAGGACGAACTCGGTGGTGCGCTGTTCGACCGCGGTCCGCGCGGTGTTGCGCTGAGCGACGCCGGCAAGGTGTTGTTCGGCCGCGCGAAGTTTATCCTGCTGCAGCTCGAGGAAGCCCGGACAGAGGTCCTTGCCCATAACAAGGAGCTGATCGGCACCGTGCGGCTGATGGCGCCGTCGAGCATCGGCCAGATTCTTTTCCAGCCGCTGGTGGACCGTTTTCTCGGCCAGTTTCCAAAAGTCTTCCTGGAGTTCAGCGAAGGCTTGTGGAACGACTCGGTCAACCGGCTGCAGGCCGGGACGGTGGATATCGCCATCATGGGAAAGACCAGGACCAGCGACTATATCGACCTCGAACCGCTCGCCTACGAGCAGATGGTGCTGCTCGGCCGCGAGTCCGATGCCCTGGTCTCCAACGACGCTGTTCCCGTGGAGGCGCTGGCCGCACTGCCGCTGCTGATGCCGGAAACGACGCTGGACATGATCCGGCACTTCGCGCCCCACCTTGCCGACAAATTCCGGGTCAGCATCTTCGTCGAAAGCGCGCCGACCATCCGGTCCTTCACCGAGTCGGGCCATGGCTACGCGGTCGTGCCCAGATCCGTTCTCCTCGGGACGCTGGAACACCGCAGGATCAAGGCCGTTCCGATACAGGGGCTGGAGGTGCTGCGGCAGATCGGCACCCTGCGCGGCCGGCCCAGGAGCCGGGGCATGCGCGAGCTGTGTGCGGCGATACGGCACGAGTTCGACGGGTTTATCGCTGCAGGCCTGATGCGGGCGCCCTAGCAGGGCCGCAGTCGGTAAGCCCTTCCGCGACGCGTCCCGATGCGCCGGCGCGATTCGATTCACCGCGGACATCGTTCGGCATGCAGGCTTCCAGCCATCTCGAAAAAGCAAGCCAAGGTCGACAAATGGATATTTGTCCTATAAGTCTGGCCCTCCCATAATCATTCCACGAGGCCGGTCCTGCATCGGCAGCAGCCGTTTCGGCGAACAACTCCTGGAGACATGAAATGCACAAGGATCTATCCACATCGGTTGTCATCGTGGGCGGCGGCCCGGTCGGGCTGGCAATGGGGCTGCTGCTCCACCGGCACCAGATCGACTGCGTCATCGTTGAAAAAACTGCCGGGACGACCGACAACCCGAAGTCGCGGGGCTGCTGGGTCCGGACCATGGAATTGTTCCGCCAGTGGGGGATCGAGGAAAAAGTCCGCGCCAGGGGCCTGCCGGACGGCTCGGACGTTTTCGTCTTCGTGGAAAACATGTCCGGCCACGAATACGGGCGTACCCGCCGCGAGCCGCGGCACGACCAGTCGCCGACCTGGAAATGCCTGGTCGCCCAGGACGTGGTGGAAGAGGAAATGGTTGCCGCGCTGCGCGAATCTCCCTATGTCACCATGGTGTTTGCAACCGAGTGCCTGGCGCTGGATCAGGACACCGATGGCGTGCGTGCCCGGGTCCGGTCGAACGGCGACGACCAGCCCTGGTCGATCGGCGCGAGCTACGCCATTGCAGCCGACGGTGCGGGGAGCCAAACACGCCGGCAGGCCGGAATCGAGATGAAAGGCCCGGCGACGCTGGCCGTGATGGCCAACGACTACTGGCGCGCCGACCTCTCGGGCATTCCGATGGCCCGCGACGCTGCCGGGTTCCGGATCTTCCCCAAGGACCCTGGGCTGCCGAATGCGACGATACTCAATACCAACGGCCGGGACCGCTGGCTGAGCGTCAGCCAGGTCGGGGTGCAGAAGGACGACCGCGCCGAACCGTGGAGCGATGCCACCGTGATAGAAAACGCGCGCGCCCACACCGGCATCGCCGACCTCGATGTACAGATCATTCACCGGTCCACCTGGCGTGTCAGCAGGCAGGTAGCCGAGACCTTCCGGAACGGGCGCGTGTTCCTGGCGGGCGATGCGGCGCACCGCTTCCCGCCAACCGGCGGGTTCGGCCTGAACTCCGGTGTGCAGGACGCGCACAACCTGGCCTGGAAGCTGGCCTACGTGCTGCGCGGGCAGGCGTCCGGGCGACTGCTGGAAAGCTATAGCGCCGAGCGCCTGCCCGTGGCCGAATCGAACGCGGACTTCAGCATGGGCAACCGGCACCGGTTCGAATACATCGAGGACGCCTGCAGGTCGGAAGACGAGGACCGCATCCGGTTCTGGGTCGACGACATGGACAATCACTTGCACAGCATTGGTCAGTCCCTGGGATTCATCTACCGGTCCGATGCGGTCATCGAGGACGGCACGGTCGCCAAGGCGCTCAACTCGCGTTACTACGTGCCGTCGGACCGGCCGGGCGCCAGGTTCCCGCATGTCTGGCTCGACCCGGCGCGCAAGCAGTCGACGCTGGACTGGTTCGACCGCGAGTTCGTGGTCGTTGCCGGACCGCTGGGCGACCGGTGGCTGGAAGCTGCGAAGACTGTCCGGTCGCAACTGGACCTGCCGTTGGGGGCACACAAGTTCCCGGAGGTGGCTACCGACACCGGCATCCGGATTGGCCTGCGCGGCGCGGTCCTGGTTCGGCCTGACGGCCACGTCGCCTGGCGCATGCCCTACCTGCCCGGAGACCCGGCAGAAGCGCTCACCGCGGCGCTCATGGGCATACTGCAATGATGCCCGTCGCGGGCGTCGACCATGTGACGCTGTGCTGCGCCGTCGATCAGCTCGGCGAGGTGCAGGACTTCTACGAACGTGTGCTGGGCCTGGCGGCCGGGGCAAGGCCGCCGTTCGCGTTTTCCGGGCGCTGGCTGTACGCGGGCAATCGGGCGATCGTCCACCTGGCGGCAGTGGCCGGGGAAGCGGACGTGACGCCGGCGGCGGCTTCTCCGCCTGCCGCCGTTCCCGTCCGGGCCGCGCGTACCGGGCCGATCGACCATATCGCGCTGCGCGTCGACGGGCCGGTCGACGCCTGCCGGAACCACCTGCGGGCGTCCGGGGTCGGCTTTTCCGAGGCGCCGGTGCCTGGCTTTCCGATCCACCAGCTGTTTCTCCATGATCCGCTGGGCGTGAAGATAGAGCTTAACTTCGCGCTGCCGTCATGAGCGCCCACAGCGATGCAGCCGGGACAATGGAGACGATGGGCATGATGGAAACGACGGTGCAGGCCGAGGCCAATGGCCTTTCGGTCGGGTGCTCGATCCGCGGATCGGGACCGCCGCTGGTCCTGATACATGGTGCGGAAGCCGACCGCACCATGTTTTCCACGTTCGGCGCCGCCCTTGCGTCGTGCTATACCGTGATCGCCTATGACCAGCGGGACTCCGGCCTGACGACGGATCTTTCGACGCCTCCGCGACCGTATGGGCTGGCCGACATGGCCGACGATGCGGCTGCATTGATCGCTGCGCTCGGCTATGAAAAGGCGCACGTGTTCGGCACATCGCTCGGTGGCCACATAGCCCAGGTGCTGGCGGCGCGCCATCCCGCGCGCGTCGACCGGCTGGTCCTTGGCAGCACCTGGCGGGCCGGCCTGGACCTGAAGGCGGTGAGCCCGGGGACGGCGGCGCAGCTGATGGCCTGGCGAGCCGATGTCGGCCGGCATGCCGCCGACATTGCCGGGCTGTTCTTTACTGCCAGCTACCTGCGCGCGCACCCGGAGCGCATCGACCTGTTTCGCGGCGGGCGGCGCACCGCCGAACAGATGGCAAGGCGGTCGGCGCTGCTGGGCGTGCCTTATCCCATTTTGCCCGGCGAGATCGCCGCGCCGGCGCTGCTGGTCATGGGCGAGGAGGAAGGACTTATCCCGAATCCAGCCACCATGGCGGTCGCCGGCCTGTTGCGCGAGCCCCGGGTCGAGGTGCTGCCCGGTGTGGGCCATATCGCTGCGATCGAAGCCCCAATGACACTGGCCGGGCTGGTCACGGCATTTCTCGGTTGAGCGCGCGGGCATATTCGTAGGGTGTAATAACCGAAGGGCATTACACCATTGGTCGATCATCAACCGGCTCCAATGATCGACGATTGGTGTAATGCGCTTTGCTTATTACACCCTACGTTTTTATGGCACTTTCTAGCTTGGTACTGGTATTACCTTCGCCTCATTCCAGCTGTATCTGCAACCGTTCGATGAGCGCCTTCCAGCTTTCCTGCTCCGATTTCATCGATGCCGTAATCTGTTCCGACGACATCGTGGACGGCTCCGCGCCGAGGTCCCGGATGCGGGTCTTGATTTCCGCATCGGTTTCCAGCACCT
This sequence comes from uncultured Noviherbaspirillum sp., assembly GCA_963522035.1. Taxonomy (GTDB): domain Bacteria; phylum Pseudomonadota; class Gammaproteobacteria; order Burkholderiales; family Burkholderiaceae_D; genus Noviherbaspirillum_A. Next base: position 37,788 of record CAUQYP010000011.1, read on the forward strand.
GGCCTATCTCTTTTCGCAAGGCGTTCAGTATTGCCTGCGGCGTTCCCCTGGGTGCGAAGATGCCCAGCCAGATGGTCGGGTTCGGTCCAGCGACGCCGGCTTCTTCCAGCGTCGGCACATCCGGCAGCAGCGCAGAGCGTTTCTCGCTCGTCACCGCGAACGCGCGCAGGCGCCCGGAATCGATCAGGCTTTTTGCCGATCCGATGCTGTCGAAATAGACCTGGACTTCATCCGCCATGACGGCGGTCGTTGCCTGCGCCGTGCCCTTGTAGGGGACATGCACAAGGTTTGTCCCGGTTCGTTGCTTGAACAGTTCGCTCATCAAGTGGTTCCCGCTGCCCTCGCCGAGGCTGCCATAGAACAGTTTCCCTGGCTGCGCCTTCGCCAGGTCGACCAGTTGCCGGGTCGTGCTGGCCTGGACTTTCGTGCTGGCGGTCAGGCAGAACGGATACACCGCCGTGCGCTGGATCGGGTCGAAGTCGCGGTGCGGATCGAAGCCCGGGTTCTTGCGCAGCAGCGGCGCGATGAGATGGGCGCTGTTGCTGGTAAATAGCAGGGTATAGCCGTCGGCCTTGGCCCGCGACGCAGCGACCGTGCCTATCATCCCGGTGGCGCCCGGCCTGTTATCCACGATGAATGGCTGCCGCAGCGCTGCCTGCAGGTGATGGGCGAGGTTGCGCGTAATGGCGTCCTGGGGACCGCCGGCGGGAAAAGGCACGATGATCGTCACCGGCCGCGACGGATACGACTCGGCCAGGACAGGGCCGGCGATCGAAGCGGACAGCACAGCCACGGCTGCCAGGAAGGTTTTTCTCGAGATCATGCATGTCTCCTTCAGCGAGGTTTCAGGAACCTGTTATGTCATTGCATGGTCGGCGGCGAACGTCCGGATGCGGCACGGCGCCTGTGTCGCGCGCATCCCTACACCGACGATGCAAGGGCCAGCGCGATACTCCGGCAAACCCGGCGTCTTCCAGCGGCCATTGCCAAGGCAGGCAGGATCACTCGGCAAGCCGGCCTGCGGAAACGATTATCCGGCGGCGCGCGCCATGCGGCTAATACTGAATTGTCGACCGCGCTTTGCTTTTTCGAGATGGCGCCGCAGCGGGAACCTTGTGCAATCGTTATACTCCGACCACTTCGTTCATCCGTCCCAGAGGAAATTGCCATGAACCAGACAGAAATCACCGCCATCGTCACGGTCAGCCTGCTGGCCGCTTTCGCCGACGGCGACAAGCATGAACGCGAGCGCGCCGAGATCAAGCGCATTGCCGAAGGCCTGTCCGGCGACGACGGCCTGCACCTGCCGACGCTGTACCAGGACGTGCTGCTCAAGCGGGTGACGCTGGATTCCGCGGTGGCCGGCCTCACCAGCAGCGAGTCGCGCCAGCTTGCCTATGAAATGGCGGTCTGCGTCTGCGACGCCGATGGCGTGCAGTCCGATGCCGAGCGCCGTTTCCTCGACACATTGCGCAGCGCGCTTAATATGGGCACGCCTGCCGCCGCCGAGTTCGCCCGCGCCGCCGAGGACATGGCGGCCGCGCCGCTGGCCAGCGCCGCGGTGGCGCCGGTTGCCGTCGCGGCTGCACAGCCTGGCGTGACCACGGCATCAGCCGTGAACGAAGCGGAACTCGATGGCGCGATCATGAATGCGTCCATCGTCAACGGCGCGCTCGAACTGCTGCCCGAGTCGCTGTCGACCATGGCCATCATCCCGCTGCAGATGAAACTGGTGTACCGCATCGGCAAGGCCTACGGCTTCGAACTCGACCGCGGCCACATCAAGGACTTTCTTGCCACTGCCGGCGTCGGCATGACCTCGCAGTTCCTCGAGCAGGCCGGCCGCAAGCTGCTGGGCGGCTTCCTCGGCAAGATGGGTGGCGGCATGGCGCGCGGCATCGGCAACCAGGCCGTCAGTTCCGGCATGAGCTTCGCCAGCACTTACGCGCTGGGCCAGGTCGCCAAGCACTACTACGCCGGCGGCCGCACCCTGTCCACGCAGATGCTCAAGGACAGCTACGCAAATGTAATCCAGGAAGGCAAGCAGCTGCAGACCCAGTACCTGCCGGCGATACAGGAGAAGGCGCGCACGCTGGACACGGCCAAGATCCTGGCGATGGTGCGAGGCGCGTAAAGGCGGAGGCAGCGTTTTCCGTGCCGCCCTGCCGGCCAGGGCGGCATCGGCGCCGGCTTGCGCGCATCACACTTATGCATAAAAACATCAAGCGTTCGGCCTCGCAGGATCGGGGCGCGTAGTGCCCAGGGCAAATCCGGGATTCCTGTTGGCGATAACCGCGGCGCTCTTCTGGGGCATATCGGGCGTCTGTGCGCAATTCGTCTTCCAGGAAAAACAGATCACGATAGACTGGCTGGTCGCCGTTCGCCTGCTCGGCGCCGGCGCCGCGCTGCTGCTGTACTCAGCCTCGCGGCCCGGTTCGACGATCTGGCATATCTGGCGCACCCGGCGCTCGGCGCTCGACCTGCTGGTGTTCGCGCTGTTCGGCATGCTGGCCGTGCAGTACACCTACTTCGCCGCCATCAGGCATTCCAATGCCGCGACCGGCACGGTGCTGCAGTACCTGGGGCCGGTCTTCATTGCGCTCTACTTCTCGGTCATCCGCAAACGCCTGCCGTCGCGGCGGGAAGGCATGGCGATATTCTTCGCCTGCCTGGGCACCCTGCTGCTGGTCACCCACGGCGACCTGACCAGCATGCAGATTTCCGTCCTGGCGCTGTTCTGGGGTGTCGGTTCGGCCGTCGCGCTGGCGTTCTATACGATCTACCCGGTACGGCTGCTGAGGGAAAACGACGCTGCCAATGTCGTTGGCTGGAGCATGGTGCTCGGCGGGCTCGGCCTGGGTGCGCTGAACAAGCCGTGGCATGTTCCGGGCGTATGGGATGTGGAGACCGTCTCCGCAACCGGCTTCATCGTCGTGTTCGGCACGCTGCTGTCGTTCTACGCCTACCTGGCCGCGGTCAAGCGGATCGGCCCGCAAAAGACCAGCCTGCTGGCCTGCGTGGAGCCGCTTGCCGCGACCGTGGTGGGTGTGTTGTGGCTGAATATTCCGTTTGCGCTGGCAGACTGGATAGGCTCGCTGTGCATCCTTGCCACCATTTTCATCCTGTCGCGAAAATAAGCGTTGGAAGGGCCACGGCATTTCAGTCAGGCGCTGAAACGGGAAATCTGTATTAATGAATGCCTTGGTATACCAGGTCGAAAAAATTCGCGATAAACCGGGAAAAACACCGCTGAAACTGCGTTTATTTTTCAGCGCGGTATACATTCATTTAAATTTGGTGTACTTTAATAAGCATTCACCAATGCATTAAACGTATAACGATAAGCATGGACACCCAGACCGCCCGCCTCCTCGTCGAACTTCGCGACCTCATCATGAAGGGCGCATTCGCCGCCGGGGAGCGCCTGGTGGAAGCCTCGCTGTCCGAGAAACTGCAGGCATCCCGCACGCCGGTACGCGCCGCACTATTAATGCTGGAACAGGAAGGCCTGGTGCAGCGGGTGCAGGGCGGCGGCTACGTGGTGCGCAAGTACACGGCGCGCGAAGTGTCGCAGGCGATCGCGGTGCATGCCAACCTGGAGGGCATGGCCGCCCGCCTGCTGGCCGAACAGGGCGTCTCGCGCACGCTGTCCGACGACCTGCAGGCCTGCCTCGACGAGGGCGACCGCATCACCTCCGCCGAGAACATGGCGCTGGACGCCATTGCTGCCTATCTCGAAATGAATACCCGCTTTCACCGGCTGATCGTCGACGGCTGCGGCAACGACGTGCTGAAGCAATCGCTGGCGGCGATAGACCGCATCCCGTTTGCATCGGCCGGCGGCATGCTGCCGTTCCAGTCCAAGCAGGTGCACAGCGACGAGCTGATGCGCTTCGCCCAGCGCCAGCACCACATGCTGGTCGATGCGCTGCGCCATGGGCAGGGCGCGCGGGCCGGGGCGCTGGCGGAAGAGCACCGGCAGATTGCGCTGCAGAATTTGAAACATGCGACCGAACACGGCGGCGAGGACAACCTGATTCCGCTGCTGCGACTGGCTTCCTGAACTGCAGGCGGGATGGCAGGAACGTACCATCCTCTTCCCCCGGGAAGAGGCGTAGCACCGCAGTACCCGGCATGCACAGAGCACTGCGTCGATTCGCGCCGGCTATAAAACACAATCACAACAACGGAGACGTCATGACACACCCGGTCAACCTGAAACGCAGGACCCTCGCCGCTGCCCTCGCGCTCGCGGCGGCCGCCCCGGCCGCGACTTATGCGCAGGCCGACAAGCCCATCCGCATCGGCTACACGATGTCGAGAACCGGCCCGTATGCGCCGGGCGCGCAGGTGTCGCAGGAACCGAACTACCTGCTGTGGGCCGAGCAGGTCAATGCCGCCGGCGGCCTGTCGGTCAAGGGCCAGAAGCGCAAGGTCGAACTGATTGCCTACGACGACCGCAGCGAGATCGAGACTGCGGTGCGCACCTACGAGAAGCTGATGGGCAGCGACAAGGTCGACCTGATCCTGCCGCCCTGGGGTTCGGCGATGAACTTCGCCATCGCGCCGCTGGCCAACCGCTATGGTTATCCTTTCCTGGCGCCGACCGCGCTGTCGCGCAAGCTGATCGACATGCAGCTGCCCTACTTCTTCTCGCTGCTGCAGCAGCCCGACAAGATGATGGGCGCGCTGGCCGACATGCTCACCGCGAATGGCGTCAAGACCGTGGCCGTGGTCTACATGGACGACCTGTTCGGCATCGAGAACATGGCGTCGCTGCGGCTGGCGCTGAAGGACAAGAACATACAGATCGTCGAGAGCAAGAGCTATCCGCTCGGCGTGAAGGACCTGTCGCCGGTGCTCAAGAGCATCAAGACCCTGAACCCGGACGCCTTCATCGGCATTACCTATCCGCCGGACACCATCCTGGCGTCGACGCAGGCACGCGAGATCGAGTTCAATCCGAAGTTCTTCTACGCCTCGGTCGGCACCGCGTTCCCGCTCTACAAGCAGCGCATCGGCGCCAATGCCGAGGGCGTGCTGGGCATGGGCTCCTGGAACACCAAGGTCTCGCCGGGCGCCAAGGCGTATTTCGACGCGCACACCGCGCAAATGAAGAAGGAGCCGGACCGCTGGGCCAGCGGCCACGCATGGGCCGGCCTGCAGATCATGCAGCAGGCCGTGGAAAAAGTGGGCCTGGACCGCAAGGCCCTGCGCGAGCACATCGCCGGCAACGAGTTCGACACCATCCTCGGCAAGATACGGTTCCAGCGCGGCGAGAACGCCAGCATCCCGGGCACGGTCGGCCAGTGGCAGGGCGGCGAGTTCGAGGTGGTCTGGCCGCCGGCGCGCGCCACCGCGAAGCTGGTCGCGGCCAAGCCGGCCTGGAAATAAGCGCGCCACCCGGCACGCCACGAGTCGACGATGGACCCTTCCCTGTTTGCCGACCTTGCGGTCAACGGCCTGGTGATCGGCGGCATCTATGCCGTCGTCGCCATCGGCCTGAACCTGCAATACGGCCTCATGCGCATCCTTAACATCGCCCATGGCGAGTTCCTGATGGTCGGCGCCTTCCTGACCTTCACCCTGCATACCGCCACCGGCGCCAGCCCGCTGCTCTGGCTGCCGGTGGTCGTGGCCCTGTGCTTCGGCGGCGGCCTGCTGCTGCATCGGCTGGTGTTCAGGCGGCTCAGCGCTACCTCGAAATCGCTGGACCAGGTCGAGGAACGCAGCCTGATTATCGGCTTCGGCCTGATGTTCATCCTGCAGAATGCGGCCCACCTGATCTGGGGCGCCGACATCCGCGGCTATGACTTCATGAGCGAGCCGGTCAAGTATGCCGGCATCGTCGTGACCCAAAACCGGCTGCTGGTGCTGTTCCTGGCAGTGGCGGCAAGCGTGGGCCTCATCGTGCTGCTGAAACGCACGCTGCTCGGCAAGGCGGTGCGCGGCATGCTGCAGTCGCCGCTCGGCGCCTGGCTGGTCGGCATCGATACCCAGCGCCTGCACCCGTTCGTGTTTGCGCTGGGCACCGCGATGGCCGGGTTGGCCGGCTCGCTGCTCAGCATGATCTACGAGGTCTCGCCCAACATGGGGGAAACCTATACGGTCATGGCGCTGATCGTGATCACCATGGGCGGGCTGGGCAGCATCGGCGGCAGCTTTGCCGCTGCCATCCTGCTCGGCCTGGTCGAAAGCTTTGGCACGCACTTCACCAATCCCTCGCTGAAGATGCTGCTGAGCTACGGCATCTTCGTGCTGATCCTGATGACCCGACCGAGAGGCCTGTTCGCGCGATGAAAAAATTCCTCGGCTATGCCGCCCTGGCCGGCATCGTGCTGGCTGCAGGTCCCTGGGTCTTCTCCGACTTCTGGCTGTCGCTGGCGATGACCTGCATGATGTATTCGGCGCTGGCGGTCAGCTGGGCCATGTTCAGCGGCACCACCCGCTACCTGTCGCTGGCGACCTCGGCCCTGTTCGGCCTCGGCACCTACACGACGGCAATGGCGATGCAGCACCTGCCCTGGCCGCTGCTCATCGTCGCCGGCGGGCTGGTGGCGGCGCTGTTTGCGCTGCTGGCCGGCGCGGCGGTGCTGCACCTGCGCGGCACCTACTTCGCGGTGCTGACCTTCGGCCTCGGCGAGCTGGTGCGCCATTCCGTCACCTACACCGAGAAAAGCGTGTTCGGCACAGTCGGCCGGGTGCTGATGGAGGTGCCGTCCAACGCCGTCCTCTACTGGACCATGCTGGTGCTGGCCCTGCTGGCCATCGTCACCTACAAGCTGGTGTCGGCGTCGCGCCTGGGCATGGCGATGCGCTGCATCGGCGCCGACGAGCAGCGCGCCGCCACCTTCGGCGTGAATACGCGCGCCATCAAGCTGGCCGGCTTCGCATTGAGCGCGTGGTTCGCCGGCGCGGTCGGCGCGGCGATGGCGGTGCGCTGGACCTACATCGATCCGCATTCCGCGTTCAACCCGCTGATCGGTTTCCAGACCGTGCTGATCGCGATGATCGGCGGCGCCACCACCTGGCGCGGCCCGGTGGCGGCTGCCATCGGCCTGAGCCTGCTGTCGGACGCGCTGCGGCTGAACTTCCCGCATGCCTACCTGATCATCCTCGGCGTGCTGCTGATCGTCTGCGTGCTGTTCCTGCCCGGGGGCATCGCCAGCATCCGATGGCAGAAGCGCGGCAGCAAGGCCGCGCCCCGGCTGGCCGCCGCGCCGGGGGAGGCAGCATGAGCGCGCCGATGCTTGCCGTCCAGGGGCTGGGCATGCAGTTCGGCGGGCTGAAGGCGCTGTCCGACGTCACCATGGATGTGAAGCAGGGCGAGTTCGTCGGCATCATCGGTCCCAACGGCGCCGGCAAAACCACGTTCTTCCATGCCATCAGCGGCATCCACGTCCCCAGCACCGGCACGGTGCGGATCGACGGCCGCGAGATGCAGGGCCGCCGCGCGGACGCCTACTGCCGCGCCGGCGTCGCCCGCACCTTCCAGACGCCGCGCATCTTCGGCGACATGAGCGTGCTGGAGAACGTTCGCTTCGCCTTCCTGTTCGGCAACCCGGGCGGCGATGAAGCGCTGATGGACCAGGTCATCGAGGACATCCACCTGGGCGGGTTGCAGGGCGAACTGGCGGGCGACCTGCCGCCTGCGCGCCAGCGCCAGCTTGAAATTGCGATGGCCCTGGCGACCGCGCCGCGCCTGCTGCTGCTCGACGAGGTCGGCGCCGGCCTGACGGAGGGCGAAGTGGACGATGTGGCGCGCCTGATCAGCCGGCTGCGCGACAGCTACGGCCTGACCGTGGTCTGGATCGAGCATGCAGTGCGCACCCTGATGAAGACCGTGGACCGGGTGGCGGTGCTGAACTTCGGCCAGTTGCTGGCCGACGGCACGCCGGCGGAAATCGCTGCCAACCCCCTGGTCATCAATGCCTATCTCGGCGACGAGGTGGCGGCATGAGCGCGGCCGGGCCAGCCCTGCTCGAGGCAAGGCAACTGTCGGCGGGCTACGGAACGCTGGAAATCATCCGCGACATCGACATCCGGGTGATGAAGGGCCAGCTGACCGTGATCGTCGGGCCCAACGGGGCCGGCAAGACCACCCTGATGCGCGCGCTGTCCGGCATCCTGCCGATACGAAGCGGCGGTGTCGTGCTCGACGGTGATACGGTGGAGTCGCTCAGCGTGGCCAGGCGTGTTGCCAGCGGCCTGGTGCTGGTGCCGGAGGGCCGGCATCTTTTTGCGCAGATGACGGTCGAGGAAAACCTGGAACTGGGCGGCTACCTGCTGGCTGCTTCCGAGCGCCGCCGCATGCTGGGCGAGGTGCTCGCGCTGTTTCCGCGGCTGGCCGAGCGGCGCCTGCAGCTGGCCGGCACCATGAGCGGCGGCGAACAGCAGATGGTGGCGGTAGGCCGGGCCATGATGGGCAAGCCGCGCTGCATGCTGCTCGACGAGCCGTCGCTCGGGCTTGCGCCGAAAATGGTCGCAGAACTGTTTCGCATGCTCAGGCAGATCTGCGACCAGGGCACCGGCGTGCTGCTGGTGGAGCAGAATGTGCGGCAGGCGCTGTCCGTCTGCGATCATGCCTACATCCTGGAACAGGGACAGATCGTCAGCGAAGGCCCGGGCCAGGAACTGCTGCAGGGCGAGCGGATCAGGAAGTCGTATCTCGGGCTTTAGAAAGACGAAAGATCGTTGCGACGGCTGCGTACACGCCAGGCACGTCCTGCTACGGCGTGCCTGGCCAGACCTACTATACAACTCACTTGCCAATTATTTACTAGCTGACTAAATCGGAGACAGAACATGAGCACTATTTCCATGCTGATCAACGGCGCCCGCGTCCAGGCCCGCAATGGCGCGCAATTCGAACGCCGCAACCCGCTCGACGGCAGCGTCGCCACCACTGCGCCGGCGGCCAGCGTCGACGACGCCACCGACGCGGTAGACGCGGCAGCGAAAGCCTTTCCGGCATGGGCCGCGATGGGTCCGGGCGCGCGGCGCGCGTTGCTGATGAAGGCTGCCGAGGCACTCGAGGCGAAGGGAGAGGCATTTGCCGCGGCCGTCGCCGCGGAAACCGGCGGATCGGCCATGTGGTCGGGCTTCAATGTGCACCTGGCCGCCGGCATGCTGCTGGAAGCGGCGTCGATGACGACGCAGATCAGCGGTGAAATCATTCCGTCGGACGTGCCGGGCAGCCTGGCCATGGGCGTGCGGCAGCCGGCCGGCGTGGTGCTGGGCATGGCGCCGTGGAATGCCCCGGTCATCCTGGGCGTGCGCGCCATCGCAATGCCGCTGGCCTGCGGCAACACGGTGGTGATGAAGGGTTCCGAGCTTTGCCCGGCAACCCATGGCCTGATCATCGAAGCGCTGCAGGAAGCCGGGCTGCCTCCCGGCGTCGTCAATTTCGTGACCAATGCGCCTGAGGATGCCGCCGCGGTGGTCGAGGCCATGATCGCCCACCCTGCCGTGCGCCGCGTGAACTTCACCGGTTCCACGCGCGTAGGCAAGATCATAGCCGCCTACTGCGCGACCTACCTGAAGCCCGCGGTGCTCGAGCTCGGCGGCAAGGCGCCGTTCATTGTCCTGGACGATGCCGACATCGACGCGGCGGTCAACGCTGCCGCTTTCGGCTCCTTCGCCAATTCCGGGCAGATATGCATGTCCACCGAGCGCATCATCGTCGACCGCAAGATTGCGGACGACTTCACCGCCCGGCTGGCCGCAAAGGCGAGCCAGCTGCCGCTGGGAGACCCGCGCAAGGGGCCGGTGGTATTGGGTTCGGTGGTCGACATGAGCGCGGTCCATCGATGCAATGCATTGATCGACGATGCGCTGGCCAAGGGCGCTACGCTTCTGTGCGGCGGACGCGCCGACTCCACGCTGATGCCCGCCACCCTGCTGGACCATGTCACGCGCGAGATGAAGATCTACCACGAGGAATCGTTCGGGCCGGTCAAGGGCATCGTGCGGGTTGATGGCGTCGAGGAAGCGATTGCCTGCGCCAACGACAATGAATTCGGCCTGTCGTCGGCGGTGTTCGGCGGCGACATCGCACGGGCCATGGCGGTTGCCGGGCGCATCGAGTCAGGCATCTGCCACATCAACGGCCCCACCGTGCACGACGAAGCGCAGATGCCGTTCGGCGGCGTCAAGGGCAGCGGCATGGGCCGCTTCGGCGGGAAGGCCGGCATCGCCGAGTTCACGGATCTGCGCTGGATGACGGTGCAGACCACGCCCCGGCATTATCCGTTCTGACCGGCCCTGCCCTTTGGGCAGCGCAAAGTCAGCCGATTCCGACAGCAGGTCAGGTGTTTATCCGACGCGTTGCGACTCGACAGTGGGCTACAGTGCTGCTACGCCCACTGATAGAGGAGACAGGAAATGCATATCGATAACCACACGTCCACGCCCAGGGAAAATAACGAGGACGACCGCGACGAACAGCCGACGATCGTCCACGAAACTATCCCGGGCGACGCGCCCATCGTGACCGATGGCGGCGACGACGCCAAGGAAAAAGCCGGGACGAGCACTGCCGACGAGGACATCTGACGCAAGAAGGCCGGCGCCGCCCGTGAACGGGCGCGCCGGCCTTCTTGCGTCACCCTCCTTCCACCGTTCCCGCCACCCTTGACGCCGTTCGCCTCGCAGTCCCGTTCTTCCGCTAAGCTTCCGTCCTCGAACCACTCACCCTAGTCCCATGAAAATTGTCGTCAGGCTCCTGCAGCGGCATCCTTCGGCCATCCTGCTGCTGGTGCAGCTGATGGGCGTCCTCCTGTATCCGTTCATCGAGAACACGAAGTTCGGCCATGCAGGACTGAACACCTTCGGCATCTTCGTGCTTGGCATGACGATCAGGACGGTGCGTCTTACGCCTGGGCTGTCCTCGATCAGCATCGGCCTTGCCGTGCCGGTGGTGGTGCTTCTCCTGCTGCAGACGTTCTACGACATGCCCTATCTGCTGCCATGGTCGTCCGGGCTGGAGGCCGTGTTCTACTTCTATGCTGCGGGCTGTCTGATCGCCTACATGATGGAGGATTACCAGACGACGACCGACGAACTTTATGCGGCAGCCGCGACCTTTACCCTGCTGGTGTGGGCCTTTACCTATCTGTTCTCGGCGATACAGGCAGTGCAGCCGATGGCTTTTTCCGAAAACGGCATCCTGCGCACCTGGTCGGAACTAAATCACCTGAGCTTTGCGCTGCTCACCAGCACGGGCATGGGCGGGGTCGTTGCGGTTTCATCGCATGCGCGCTCGGTCGCCAGCCTGGAAATGATGGCCGGCCTGATGTATCTGGCTGCGGTCGTATCGCGGCTGATCAGCTTTACCACCCATGCCGGCAGGGCCGCATCACCCGCGGACCAGGCAGACAGCGCGAACAAGCGGACTGGCCGGCGTTCCTGAGCCGGTTGCGCTACCGTGCTGCGATCGGCGCCAGCTAGAGCATATTCATGCTGGCTTGCGCCAGAAGCGCCACTGCCGCGCACCGACAGTTGGCGTTGCCGTTGCCGTTGCCCGCGCAGCGACAGTTGCAGTTGCAGTTGCAGTTGCA
>CAUQYP010000012.1:0-46413 GCA_963522035.1 uncultured Noviherbaspirillum sp.
CTGCAACTGCAACTGCAACTGCAACTGTCGCTGCGCGGGCAACTGCAACTGCAACAGCAACTGTCGCTGCGCGGAGCAGCAATATCGCTTAAAGGCCGGCTTGGGCAAGTCGGCACGAAACTGCTCCAGCAGGTCCGTCGACAGCTGCGCCGCCGCCGCCGCGGCCCGGCCAGGGCACATTAATACCCGGCCCCCGGCGCCTGCCGCCGGCGCAGCCGGGTTACCACCAGCCATATCAGCGCAAGCCAGGCCAAGCCCTCGAACGCGCCCGCCAGCACGTCCGTCAGGAAATGCGCGCCCAGGTAGAGCCGGCTGAAGGCGACAAGCGCAACGATGGCGCCGCAGACCAGCACGCTGACCAGTCGCCATTGCCAGCGGTCGACGCGGTGCGCGACATAGGCTGCGAGCAGGCCGTACAGCATGGTGCTGTAGGCGGCATGGCCGCTGGGAAAACTGTACGTGGCAAGCATGACCAGGGGCTGCTCGAAAACCGGACGGTGCCGTTCGAACAGGTTTTTCAGCAGCACGTTCAGGATCATCCCGGCCGGCATCGTGAGCAGCACCGCAAGCAGCCAGTAGTGGTCGCGCTTGAGCGCCATGTAGATCGCCATCCCGGCGGCAAGTACGGCAATGCCGGCCGGAGCATGCATCTGCGTGACCGCCAGCAGCGCTTCCGTCAGCGGGGCGGAACCGTTCGCATGCAGCCAGTGCGCCAGCCGCTGGTCGAGTGCGGTGGCAGGGCCCTTGTAGACGACCTGGTAGGCCAGCAGCAGGAACGCAAGAAGGGATAGCGCGAGAACGGCAATTGCCAGCCTGGTCTGCAGGCGAGACGCTGCCACCCCGGGCTGCTCGCGGTAACGCGCATGGGGCAAGGTGTGCACGGTTGCAGGCGGCTGCTTTGCGTCGTAATTCATGTTCCGAAATTTGGACAGTATCGCCGAGGTCCGGAGCCAGCCGCCAGCCCGGTCGCTCGGGTAATGCGCGGGCGCAAAGGCGTCGTCCGGCATGCGGCCAGGCACCTGCGAATCCGGCATTTCGTGGTACGCTCACGTCCCATCCGGTGGGCGCCTTGCACAGTTTTTTTCGCGCCTTCAACCCATTCCATCGGCGCCATCCATGCACGACAGTTATCAGTCCAAGGCCAGGTTCGAACAGGAGATCCAGGACCGTCTCGGCCTCGTGCCCAGCTTCTACCTCTCGGCACCGGCCGCTCCCGACATCCTGCAGCGCTTCTGGGCGGAAGCGGTCGACGCCTACCTGGACAATCCGCTGCCGTCGGTGTTCAAGGAAAGGCTGATCGTCTACCTGTCGCGTTTTGCCAGCACACGTTATTGCGTCGTGCGCCATGCCGGCTACCTGCTGGGGGGTGAGCACGGCAGCCCGGCGGGAGACCGTGCCGCCGCACCGCACAGCATGGAACAGCTGATCGCCCTGCTGCGCGCCGCACCGCCCACGCCGGCCAATCTTCAGGCTGCGCTCGCGCTGCTGTTGTCGACGCCAGCCCCGCTGGCCGCGATGCCATCGCCCGGCGAAGCGCTCGAACAGGCCATATTCATTGCCTGCGGCGCTCTCTACCTCGATGCCGAATGCAACCAGCCAGCGCGCGACGCCGTCATGCATGTGATGGGCAGGCAACTTGGCGAGCACCTGTTTGCGTTGATGGCCCATGTCGCAAGGCAGCATTTCTGGGCTGGCCTGCACGAGGAAATCGCCGTCGAGCCGGACATGCGCAAGCTGCTGGACGGGCAGCCCGAACTGGCGGAACTGTTGCAGCACAGGGAGGAGGTCGCCCGGCCCGCAGCCGCAGCCATGCCGGTTCCCGCGCCCGCGCCTGACCAGCGAAACGCCGCTCACCAGCGCTTCGTTTCCCTGTTCAGCCATGAGCTGCGCAACCCGGTTGCCGCCATCAGCGCAGTCTCGGACATGTTCCAGGTGGTCGGCATGTCGGATGACCGCTTGCGCAGCGCCAGCAATATCCTGCACAGGCAGGTCCAGGCGCTCGGGCAGACGCTGGACCGCATGGTCGACCTGTCAGGACTGATGTACGGCGAGAGCAGGCTGGCGCATGCGCCGGTCGTCCTCGAGGACATGGTTGCCGGGGTGCTGCGCGAAATGGCGCCCCGCCTCGAGGAAAAGGGCATCGTCGTCGAACTGCACGCAGCCGGGCCGCGTGCGAGCGTAATGGGCGACACATCGCGCCTGGCGCAGATGATGGAAAACCTCCTCCTTCACGGGCTGAAGGTGAGCCGGCCGCCGCATCCGCTGGGCATCGCCATCAGCACGCAGGCGCAGCAGGCCATCGTGGCGGTGAGCGACCACGGTCCGGGATTCACCGTGTCGCCGCTGCCCGAGCCCGGCGCACCGGACGGCGCGGGGAAAATCCCGGTCACGCTGATGGTGGCCCGCGCCATTGCGCATTTGCATCAGGGCAGCGTGCGCGCCGAAAGTGCCGGTCCCGGCCAGGGGTCGACCGTCATCGTCACATTGCCGCTGGCGGCCGGCGCCGCCCCTGCGCGCAAGGCAACGGCGACAGCCACGTCCGACAAGCCGCGGATGCGGGTGCTGGCAATCGAGGATAACCGTGACTTCGCCCAGCTGTTCCGGCACATGCTGGAAATCATGGGCTGCGATCTCGACATCCGTCCCGACGCGCGTTCGGGCCTGGAACAGGCGCGCGAGCGCCTGCCCGAGCTGATCTTTTGCGATATCGGCCTGCCCGGCGAGATGGACGGTTTCGCGTTCGCGCGGGCAGTGCGGGCCGACCCGGCGCTTGCGCAGATTCCGCTGGTCGCCGTGTCCGGGTATAGCAGCCCGGCCGACGTCCAGCGCGCGACGGAAGCCGGCTTTAATCGGGTCTGCGGAAAGCCGGTAAAGTTCGCTGACATCAGCGAGGTGCTGGCGACCTTCGCCGGCAAGCGTTCCGGCGCTGGCGGATAGCGAAACGGCATGCACCGGTCGCTCCGGAAAATCTTGTCAGGAACAATAAAGTTTTGCGAACGACCGTACTTAATTATGCTATTCTCGCTTCACAAGAAAAGTCGTTCCGTTACTGATCCTTACCGACGCCGTTATTGATTCTTAACGGCGCCATTAACATCATCTACGCTGCCTACCCGAACTTCATTCCAACCAGGAGACCCTTATGACTGACGCCGTCATCGTTTCGACCGCTCGCACCGCCCTTGCCAAATCATGGAAAGGCGCATTCAACATGACGCACGGCGCCACCCTGGGCGGCCATGCACTGGCTGCCGCGATCCAGCGCGCCGGCATCGAGTCCGGTGAAGTCGAGGACGTGCTGATCGGTTGCGCGACCCCTGAAGGCGCGACCGGCAGCAACATCGCCCGCCAGATCGCCATCCGCGGCGGCTGCCCTGTTACGACCGCCGGCATGACCATCAACCGTTTCTGCTCGTCCGGCCTGCAAACCATCGCCACCGCTGCCCAGCGCGTGATCGCCGGCGAGGGCGACGTCTACGCCGCCGGCGGCGTCGAGTCGATTTCCTGCGTGCAGCAGGAAGCCAACAAGCACATGATCGTCGAGACCTGGCTGAAGGAGCACAAGCCGGAAATCTACTGGCCGATGCTGCAGACCGCCGAGAACGTCGCCAAGCGCTACAACATCGGGAAGGACCGCCAGGACGAATATGGCGTGCGCAGCCAGCAGCGTGCGTTCGCGGCGCAGAACGAAGGCAAATTCAACGACGAGATCGTGCCGATGACCACCATCATGGGCGTGGCCGACAAGGCCTCCGGCATGCTGATGACGCGCGAAGTGACCATCTCGGCCGACGAAGGCATCCGCGGCGACACCACGCTCGAAGGCGTGTCCAAGATCCGCACCGCGGTGCCGGGCGGCGTCGTGACGGCGGGTAACGCCAGCCAGTTTTCCGACGGCGCTTCGGTGGCCATCGTGATGAACAGCAAGCTCGCCGAGCAGCGCGGCCTGACCCCGCTGGGCATTTTCCGCGGCTTCGCCATCGCCGGCTGCGAGCCGGACGAAATGGGTATCGGCCCGGTGTTCGCGATTCCGAAGCTGCTGAAGAAGGCCGGCCTGAAGGTCGAGGACATCGACCTGTGGGAACTCAATGAAGCCTTCGCCGTCCAGGTGCTGTACTGCGCCGACAAGCTTGGCATCCCGATGGACCGCCTGAACGTCAACGGCGGCGCCATTGCCGTCGGCCACCCGTACGGCGTGTCGGGCGCGCGCCTGACCGGCCATGCGCTGATCGAGGGCAAGCGCCGCGGCGCGAAGCTGGTCGTGGTCACCATGTGCATCGGCGGTGGCCAGGGCGCGGCCGGCCTGTTCGAAGTCGTCTGATCGAAGTCGCCTGAGCAAGAGCATTGCTCCATGCAGCGGGCCTCGCGCCCGCTGCTGCATCACTTCATCGCCCCTCTCATCAACAGGTTCGCGCCGGCGACGCTGGCGCGACGGAGACCAGCATGCAATCCAAACTCATTTCCCGGCGCGACCTCGACTTCCTGTTGTACGAATGGCTCGATGTCGAATCGCTGACCAAGCGTGCCCGTTACGCGGACCACAGCCGCGAAACCTTCAACGCCGCGATGGACACCTGCGAGCAGATCGCCACCGACCTGTTTGCCCCGCATAACAAGAAGAGCGACCAGCACGAGCCGCACTTCGACGGCGAGCGGGTCGAGATGATTCCCGAAGTCGGCGCCGCGCTGAAGGTGTTCTGCGACGCCGGCCTGATGGCAGCGGGCCAGGACTACGAGCGCGGCGGCATGCAGCTGCCCTGCGTGGTCGAAAAGGCCGGCTTCGCCTACTTCAAGGCGGCCAACGTCGGCACCTCGTCCTATCCGTTCCTGACCATAGGCAATGCCAACACGCTGCTCAAGTGCGGCACGCCCGAGCAGATAAAGACCTTCGTCGAGCCGATGCTGGAAGGCCGTTTCTTCGGCACCATGTGCCTGTCCGAGCCGCAGGCCGGCTCCAGCCTGTCCGACATCGTCACCCGCGCCGAGCCGCAGGACGACGGCACTTACCGCGTCACCGGCAACAAGATGTGGATCTCGGCCGGCGAGCACGAGCTGTCGGAAAACATCGTGCACCTGGTGCTGGCCAAGGTACCCGGGCCGGACGGCAAGCTGATTCCCGGCGTGAAGGGCATTTCGCTGTTCATCGTCCCTAAAAAGCTGGTGAACGAGGACGGCAGCCTGGGCGAGCGCAACGACGTCGTGCTGGCCGGCTTGAATCACAAGATGGGCTACCGCGGCACCACCAACTGCCTGCTCAATTTCGGCGAGGGCAAGTTCAGGCCGCAGGGCAAGGCTGGCGCCGTCGGCTACCTGGTCGGCGAGGTGCACAAGGGCCTGGCCAACATGTTCCACATGATGAACGAGGCCCGTATCGGCGTCGGCCTCGGCGCCGTGGTGCTGGGCTACACCGGCTACCTGCATGCGCTCGACTATGCGCGCAACCGGCCGCAGGGCCGGCACCCGATGAACAAGGACCCGGCCAAGCCGCAACTGAAGATCGTCGAGCATACCGACGTCAAGCGCATGCTGCTGGCGCAGAAAGCCTATGTCGAGGGCGGCATGGCGCTGGCGCTGTACTGCTCGCTGCTGGTCGACGAGCAGCGCACCGGCACCGACCCGGACGCGGTGAAGGAAGCAACGCTGCTGCTGGACGTGCTCACGCCCATCGCCAAGTCCTGGCCTTCGCAATGGTGCCTGGAAGCGAACAGCCTGGCAATACAGGTGCACGGCGGCTACGGCTATACCCGTGAATACAACGTCGAGCAGTTCTACCGCGACAACCGGCTCAATCCCATCCACGAAGGCACCCACGGCATCCAGGGCCTGGACCTGCTGGGCCGCAAGGTCATCATGCAGGACGGCGCCGCCTTCAAGGCCTATGCGAAGGCGGTACGTCGAACGGTCGAGCAGGCGCTGGCAGTCCAGACTCTGGCGGCCGATGCGCATGCGCTGGAAGCGGCGCTGCAGCGCATCGAAGCGGTCACCGTGGTGCTGTATGCGGCGGGCGACATGAACAAGACGCTGGCCAATGCGTCGACCTACCTGGAAGCGTTCGGCCACACCGTGCTGGCCTGGATCTGGCTGGAGCAAGCCATGGTCGCGACCGGCAAGGAAGGGCATGACGCCGACTTCTACCGCGGCAAGCTGCAGGCGGCAACGTATTTCTTCAAATGGGAGCTGCCCAAGGTGCACCAGCAACTCGCCTTGCTGGAAACCATCGACACCACCACGCTGGACATGCAGGACGCGTGGTTCTGACATAAAACAGGGAACAAGGAGACTTCATCATGCGTACTACCCAACAACTGTTCGACCTCAAGGGCAAGACCGCCCTGATCACCGGCGGCTCGCGCGGCCTCGGCCTGCAGATCGCCGAATCGCTCGGCGAGCAGGGCGCCACGCTGGTGCTGTCGTCGCGCAAGCAGGCCGACCTCGACGAAGCGGTCGCGCACCTGAAGTCGCGCGGCATCGAAGCCACCGCGATCGCCGCCGACGTGTCGCAGGAAGCGGCAATCAACACGCTGGTGGCGGAGGCAATGAAACGCCTGGGCCACATCGACATCCTGGTCAACAATGCCGGCGCGACCTGGGGCGCGCCGGCCGAGAGCCACCCGGCCGAAGCCTGGGACAAGGTGATGAACCTGAACATCCGCAGCATCTTCCTGCTGTCGCAGGCGGTCGGACGCGAGTCGATGATCCCGCGCAAGTACGGCCGCATCATCAATGTGGCGTCGATCGCCGGCCTGTCCGGCAACGGCCCGGAGTCGATGCAGACCATCGCCTACAACACATCCAAGGGCGCAGTGGTCAATTTCACCCGCACGCTGGCCGGCGAATGGGGCCGCCACGGCATCACCGTCAATGCGATCGCGCCCGGCTTCTTCCCCTCGAAGATGACGCGCGGCCTGCTGGAACAGCGCGGCGAGGAAAACATCGCGCGGCGCGCGCCGCTGCAGCGCATCGGCGACGATGAAGACCTGAAGGGCGCGGCGCTGCTGTTCGCGTCGGACGCCGGCAAGCACATCACCGGCCAGATCCTGGCCGTCGACGGCGGCGTCTCGGCGGTGCACTGATGGCGACACTGGTTTCGAAGCAGCAGCCGTTCCCGTCGGAGATACCGTTCCTGCACGACCTCGGGGTGGAGTTCCTCGGCATGGCCGACGGCCGCGCCGAAGTGGCGCTGACCCTGCAGCCGCGCCACATGAACAGCTGGCACGTGACCCACGGCGGCGTCGTGATGACACTGCTCGACGTGGTGATGTCCATGGCTGGCCGCTCGCTGGACCCGGACGCGCGGGGCGGCGTCACCATCGAGATGAAAACGAGCTTCATGGAACCCGGCGGCCGCGCCGGCGGGCGCATCGTCGCCCGCGGCCATGCCTTCCACCGTTCCCGCACCATGTGTTTCTGCGATGGCGAACTGTGGGACGGCGACAAGATGGTGGCGAAGGCCATGGGCACGTTCAAGTACCTGAAGCGCACCGACGCCGGACCCCGCATCGAGCAGGGCTGACCGGCCTTCCGTCCTACAACACACTGGAGATACCATGAGCACCTATAAAAAGATCGTCCTCGCATCGCGCCCGCAAGGCCATGTCAGCCCTGACAATTTCCGGCTGGAAGAAGCGCCGGTGCCGGCCATCAACGACGGCCAGATTCTGGTGCGCAACCATTACCTGTCGCTCGACCCGTACATGCGCATGCGCATGGAAGACGTGAAAAGCTATGCGGCGCCGCAGGAAATCGGCGCCGTCATGGTCGGCGGCACGGTTGGCGAAGTGGTCGAATCGAAGAACCCCAAGTATGCGGTCGGCGACAAGGTCGTCGGCATGATGGGCTGGGCCGAGATGGGCGTGTCCGACGGCGTCGGCCTGCGCCGGGTGAAGGACGGCCCGATACCCCTTTCGGCCTACCTCGGTTCGGTCGGCATGCCGGGCATGACCGCCTGGTACGGCCTGACCCAGATCATGCAGCCCAAGGCCGGCGAGACCATCGTGGTGTCGGCTGCCAGCGGCGCGGTCGGCAGCGTGGTCGGCCAGCTGGCGCGCGAGCGCGGCTGCCGTGCGGTCGGCATTGCCGGCGGCCCGGAAAAGTGCGCGTATGTCGTCAACGAGCTGGGCTTCGACGCCTGCGTCGACTACAAGGCCGGCAACCTGCAGGCCGATTTGAAGGCGGCGACGCCGGACGGCATCGACGCCATCTTCGAGAACGTCGGCGGCGAGATCTTCGACGCCTGCGTGGCGCGGATGAACCCGTTCGGACGCATCGCGCTGTGCGGCCTGATCGCCGGCTACGACGGTGAGCCGATGGTGCTGAACAACCTGCGCACCTTCCTGACCATGCGGCTGACGATGCGCGGCTTCATCGTCTCCGAGCAGCCGGAGTTCTGGCCGCAGGGCCTGCAGGAACTGGGCGAGCTGGTCGCGTCCGGCAAGCTGAAGTTCCGCGAGTCGGTGGCGGACGGGCTGGCCGCAGCGCCGGAAGCCTTCATCGGCCTGCTCAAGGGCAGGAACTTCGGCAAGCAGCTGGTTAAGCTGAGCTAGGGACGGGCACATGGACGACATCATCCTGCATCACTATCCGACGTCGCCGTTTGCCGAAAAGGTGCGGCGCGTGCTGGCTTTCAAGAAGCTGCCGTGGAAGTCGGTGACCATCCCGGCGGTGATGCCCAAGCCCGACCTGATGCCGCTGACCGGCGGCTACCGCCGCACGCCGGTGCTGCAGGTTGGCGCCGACATCTACTGCGACACGGCCATCATCTGCGACCTGCTCGAGCGCATCGCACCGGAACCGTCGCTGTATCCGGCGCCGGTGGCGGGCCAGGCGCGACTGCTGGCGCATTGGGCCGACAGCACGCTGTTCTGGACCGTGATTCCGTATGTGTTCCAGCCGGCCGGCGTGCAGGACATCATGGGCCACCTGAAGCCGGAAGAGATGCAGGCCTTCGGCGCCGACCGCGCCGCGATGCGCGGCAATGCGCCGCGCATGCATCCGTCCGACGCTGCGGCCGCGCTGCCGCAGTACCTGCGCTGGCTGGACGACATGCTGGCCGGCGGCGCGCCTTTCCTGCTCGGCGCGCAGCCCAGCATCGCCGACTTCTCGGTCTACCATTGCCTGTGGTTCGTCGCGCGCGCCAGGTCGCTGGCGGGCATACTGGACAAGACGCCGCGGCTGCTGGCCTGGATGCGCACCATCGCCGCTTTCGAGCACGACGCGCCGGCCGTCATCGGCGGTGAAGACGCGCTGGCGATTGCACGCGCGGCTACACCCGCGCCCGCGCCCGACAATGCCGCCTTCGTCGACACCCACGGCCTTGCCGCCGGCGCGCAGGTCACCGTGACGCCGGGCGACTACGGCATGGACCCGGTCGCCGGCGAACTGGTCATGGCCAGCGAGCGCGAATATGCGCTGCGCCGCAGCGACGAGCGGGCCGGCACCGTGGTCGTGCATTTCCCGCGTATCGGCTACCAGCTGCGCGCAGTGAAATAAGCCGGCATTCACCCGATAAAGACCATAACAGGAGACAACATGAAAACATTCGAGAACCGGGTCGCCGTCATCACCGGCGCCGCCAGCGGCTTCGGCCGCGAGTTCGCCAATATCGGCGCGCGGCTGGGCATGAAGCTGGTGCTGGCCGACGTCCAGCAGGACGCGCTGGAGAAAGCGCGGGAGGAGCTGTTGCAGCAGGGCGCACAGGTTACCGCGCTGCGCTGCGACGTTCGCCATGCGGCCGAGGTGCAGGCGCTGGCCGACGAGGCGATGCGAGCGTTCGGCGCGGTGCACCTTCTGTTCAACAATGCCGGCGTCGGCGCCGGCGGCCTGGTCTGGGAAAACACCCAGGCCGACTGGGAATGGGTGCTGGGCGTGAACCTGTGGGGCGTGATCCACGGCGTGCGCATCTTCACGCCGCTGATGCTGGAATGCGCGAAGAAGGAGGCCGGCTACGAAGGCCATATCGTCAACACCGCGTCGATGGCCGGCCTGCTGAATGCGCCGACCATGGGCATCTACAACGTCTCCAAGCATGGGGTGGTGTCACTGTCGGAGTCGCTGTACCAGGACCTGAAGCTGGTGGAAGCGCCGATCGGCGCGTCGGTGCTGTGCCCGTACTTCGTGCCTACCGGGATCTCGGCCTCGCACCGCAACCGCCCGGACGACCTGAAGGAGAACGCGCCGGCCACCGCCAGCCAGCGCGCCGCACAGGCCATGTCGGACAAGGCGGTCGGTTCCGGCAAGGTGTCGGCCGTGCAGGTGGCCGAATGGACCTTCGACGCCGTCCGCGACGACCGCTTCTACATTTACTCCCATCCCGGCGCGCTGGGCAATGTGCAGCAACGGATGGAAGCGATCATTACGCAGACCAACCCCGGCGACCCGTATGCAGCCGCGCCGCATATACGCGACATGCTGCGCGAGAAGCTGAAGGGCTAAAACAGCCTGGGCTTAGCCAGTTCCTGTCCACCACCGAGGAGTCGCGATGTCCGCTGCAATTACCGAAGGCCAGTTCGCCAGCCTGCCGAACGGCACCCGCCTGCATTACGCCAGCGCCGGCGAGCCGGGCCGGCCGCTGATGCTGTTCGTCCATGGCTTTCCGGAGTTCTGGTACGAGTGGCATGAACAGCTGGCCGAGTTCGGCCAGGACTTCTACGCCGTTGCGCCCGACCTGCGCGGCTTCAACCTGTCGGACATGCCGTCCGACGCGGCCGAGTACAAGCCCAGGCTCATCATCGACGACCTGCGCCAGCTCATCGGCGAGCTGGGCTACCAGGAATGCGTGATGGTCGCGCATGACTGGGGCGGGGCAATTGCGTGGAGCTTCGCGCTGGCCCTGCCGCAGTTGCTCACGAAGCTGGTCATCGTGAATGCGCCGCATCCCTACCTGTTCATGAAGGCGCTGGCGCACGACCCGGCGCAGCAAGCGGCCAGCGCCTACATGAACTGGCTGCGTTCCGCAGGCGCCGAGCAGGCGCTGGCGAAGGACGGCTTTGCGATGATGGAAGGTTTCCTGACCGGCATGGGCAAGTCGCCGGCGCCGTGGTTCGCCGGCGCCACCCGCGACAAATACCACGCGTGCTGGTCGCGCGGCCTGACTGGCGGCGTCAATTACTACCGTGCCTCGCCGCTCCACCCGCCGACCCCGGATAACCCCGGCCCGCTGCGGCTGGAAACGCAGATGAAGCCGGAAGACTTTACCGTCAAGGTGCCGACCCTGGTGATCTGGGGCGAGAATGACATGGCGCTGCCCAAGGGCTTGCTCGATGGCCTGGAAGATGTCGTGCCCGGCGTGCGGCTGGAGCGCATACCGGAAGGTACGCACTGGGTGATCCATGAACAGCCGCAGCGCATCAATGGCTTGATCCGTTCTTTCACCGCTTGAGGGCAGGGATGGCAATGACGCGAGATGCGGTCGACAAACAGGCGCTGGCCGGGCAGTTCGACCTGTCGGCGCTGACGCCGGACTTCTACCAGGACCCGTTCCCGTGGTACCACGCGCTGCGTGCGCTGGAGCCGGTCAAGCGCATGAAAAACGGCAGCTATTTCCTGACCCGCTACGACGACGTGATGGCGGTCTACAAGAACCCGAAGGCGTTCAGCTCGGACAAGCATGCCGAGTTCGGCCCCAAGTACGGTGACTCGCCGCTGTTCCGGCATCACACCACCAGCCTGGTGTTCAACGACCCGCCGCTGCATACCCGCGTGCGGCGCCTGATCAACGGTGCGCTGACGCCGCGCGCCATCGCCGGCATGGAGGCGGGCCTGGAAACGCTGGTGGCCCAGCTGCTGGAACGGATGGCGGCGAAGGGCCGCGTCGACCTGATCGAGGACTTTGCGTCGGCCATACCGATCGAAGTGATCGGTAACCTGCTGGACGTGCCGCACGACGAACGCGCGCCGCTGCGCGACTGGTCGCTGGCGATACTCGGTGCGCTGGAGCCGGTGCTCACGCCGCAGGCGGCCGAGCGCGGCAATGCGGCCGTCACCGCGTTCAGCGCTTATCTCGAAGACCTGATCGCGCGGCGCCGGCGCGCGCCCGGCGACCCGGCGCACGATGTGCTGACCCGATTGATCGAGGGCGAGGAGGGAGGCGAACGTTTGACGCCGGCCGAGCTGCTGCACAACTGTATCTTCCTGCTCAACGCCGGGCATGAGACCACTACCAACCTGATCGGCAACGGCCTGGTGGCGCTGCATGACAACCCCGACCAGAAACGGCGGCTGCTGGCCGAGCCCGAACTGATCCGCCCGGCTATCGAGGAAGTGCTGCGCTACGAAAGTTCCAACCAGCTGGGCAACCGCATCACCACCGAGACCGTCGAAATCGGCGGCGTAGTCCTGACGCCGCAGACCCAGGTGACATTGTGTATCGGCGCCGCCAACCGCGACCCGGCCCAATTCCCCGATCCCGACCGCTTCGACATCGGCCGCATGCCCAACCGGCACGTCGCCTTTGCGTCCGGCATACACCAGTGCGCCGGCATGAACCTGGCGCGGCTGGAAGGCCGGGTCGCACTGTCCGGCTTCCTGGCGCGCTTTCCCGACTTTGCGCTGGCCGGTCCGCCGGTGCGCGGCGGGCGTGCCCGCTTTCGCGGTTTCCTGGAGATATCTGCCTTCCTGGGCTGATCGGCAATAGCAAGCGCTGGCGATCCCTGGCATTGCCCGCATGCAGTATGGGCCGTAGACTATGCTGCTACGGCGCCGCCTGCGCCGACTTGCAGAAAGTCCAGCCGATTGTTGACGACCAGACTGATCAATTCCCGCAATGCGCCCTACCTGGCCGTGTTGCCCGCCCTGCTGGTGCTCGTGCTTGGCCTGGCCGCCACGGTTGCGCTGTTCGGCTGGATGCGCGACCAGGAGCAGGAAGTCGAACAGCTGATCTTCGAACGTCGCGCGAACTTCCGCATCATGACGGTGCGGCAGGGGCTGGAAGAGGTGGTCGAGACCCTCGATCATATCAACCGTGCGGTCTCCACGTTCTACCCGGTAAGCCGCCAGCAGTTCAACGCTTTCGTCGAACCGTTTTCCACCGGAGCGCCTTTTCCCCGCGCCATCACATTCAGCCGCCTGGTGTCCGACGCGGAGAGAGCGGGCTATGAAGCAAGCATGCGAATGTCAGTGCCGGATTTCGCCGTTCGGGAAGTCGTTTCCGGACAACTGCGGCCATCGGCGACGCGTGACCGTTATCTTGTCGTCGAGTATTTGGAGCCCGGCGAAATCGAAGGGGTTGCAGCAGTAGGCTTCGATGCCTTGTCTGAACCGAGCCTCAGGCGAGCGTTCGATCATTCCGCGCAAACCGGGCAGGTGTGGGGTGCGGCGCTGGTGCGCTATCGGAACACGCCGCCGCTGCGTCCCCGTTTCGTGCTGGTGAAGCCGGTCTACCGGCCCGGCGCAGCAATCTCCGCCGGACCGGCCCGTCGCAAAGCCGTCGTCGGTTACACCAGCATCGGCATGCCGGCCGAGGAAATGATCGCGGGCATACTGGAAGCATCCGGCATGCTGCGTACGCCCGGCGTCAATATGACGGTCTACATGGGCGATGACGACCCCGACCGGATTGCGTACCGTGAATACGCAGAGCCGGTGCCAGGCAAAGGCGTGCGCTGGCCATGGTCGACCACCACCTTCCGGCGGCTCGAGTCGCAGGATTTCCATGTCGCAGGGATCGCATGGCGCGTCGACATCGAGGGGCCGGCAGTGGGGCCGGATGTTGGCCGGCAGCCCGGCTCCTGGCTGGTCGCCCTGTTCGGCATGATCATCAGCTTCATGGCAGCGCTGTACGTCTGGGCACTGGGCTCGCGCAACCGCCGCGTCCACCGGCTCGTGGCCGAGCGGACGGCGGCGCTGCATGCCGCCAACGAGCGCCTGAATGACGACATTGCCGCGCGCGAGCGGGTCGAGGATGTGCTGCGGCGGACCGACCGGACGCTGAAGAACGCCCAGCGCATTGCCCACGTCGGCAGTTGGGAAATCGATCTCGACAGTGGCGAGCATCATTGGTCGGATGAGTGTTTCCGCATTTTCGGATTACCGGCCAATGGCGACGGGGTGCCGTCCCTGGAACGCCTGCCGCCGGCGACCCGGGCAATGTGGGCGGCGATACGCGAGAAGCTGCTTCATGGACGCGTCGACAGCGAGGAACACCGCATCGTGCGGCCGGACGGCAGCATCCGGCACCTGATGCTGCATGCCGAAGTGGCCGGGGACGCAGGCGAGGGACGGGTGGCAGCCGGCTCGGTGCTCGACATCAGCGAATTCAAGCAGGTGGAAACCGAGCTGCGGCAGTCACGGGCCTCGCTGCGCGAACTGGGCGGACACCAGGAACGCATCAAGGAAAACGAGCGCAAGCGCATTGCGCGGGAAATCCATGATGAACTGGGCGGGCTGCTGACCGGCATCAAGGCCTACGTGTCGGTGGCAGTGAGCCGGGTCGGCGACCCGGCCGCGGCAGCGCCGCTGCTGGCCGAGGCGATGACACAGGCCGATACGGCGCTCGACACCGTACGCCGTGTCATTGCCGACCTGCGTCCCAGCGTCCTCGACCAGCTGGGCGTCTGGGAAGCCATCGAATGGCAGGCCAGCCAGCTTGAGGCCCAGACCGGCGTTCCTTGCCACTGCGCCTTCGCGCCGGACCTGCCGGCTGTGGGACAGGACGGCGGTGCGATGCTTTTCCGCATCGCCCAGGAAGCGCTGACCAATATTGCGCGCCATGCCAATGCGACATCGGTCGAAATTCGTGCATCGCGTTCGGAAGACAGCTTGCTACTGGAAGTCGAAGACAGGGGTGTCGGCATTGCGTTCGAGCAGTTGTCCGACCAGTCGACCTGGGGGCTGCGGGGGATGCGCGAGCGGGCGCATTACCTTGGAGGAAGCCTACACATCGGCAATGCGGACAGGGGAGGAGTTCTGGTATCGCTACGCCTGCCACTGTTAGTGAGTTTGGCGGCAGAAGAGCGTTAAATAACTTACTTTTAGTGATTGTAGGCAGATTTTGTAGTCGATCCCCTACAGGAAATACATCGTTCGCCGATAGCGGCGACAGCCAGTCTTTCGGATACTTTGTGCGTAGCAGCAATATCTATCGAAAAAGTTGCTATGCATATACTTCCGGGAGAAAAGAATGGCAACGAATGTCCAACGTGCTGCCGCAAACGCGGGCCTGTGGTTTTCAATCAAGATAGACAGCGAGGAATTCATCGCGCTGCTCGCAGCCGATGCGCTGCAACGCCTGCTCGACCATCCGGGAGAACCGCTGGAACCGCGCAGCGCCTACAAGCGTAACCGCAAGGTGATCGATGCGCTGGCGCGCCAGAAATTCATGGATGGCTGCCCCCGGCCGATCAAGGTGGAAGCTTCGGACCTGAACTGATCCGGCCGTTCGTTTCACCAGCCGGCGCGTTGGGCCGGGAATGTTGTCGAGTGCCCTAACGCAGCGTGGAATCGTGTTTTTCGCTTGTTGGTGATGTATCTGGCGGGTAAAGGACGAGGTTCCGTGTCAGACCGGAATCGGGCAGCATCGGGCTGCAGGCACATCCATTACCCTGCAATACCGCCAGTTGTGGGAAAATATTTGTTATTTCAATTTATTCCCACAACCATGCTGGAAAGTTTCTACTACGACATCACCGATCAGCAGAGACGGCAGTTTATCGATGGCGAACAGGTGAGAAGCGCTTGGCTCTCGGCGGAACAGCGCGCCGCAAGCTATCGTGGAAGCATGTACTGGCAACAATCCAAAGGCCGCGCTTACCTTTATCGGGAATACAGCAAGGCCCAGCGCAAGTCCCTGGGGCCGCAGACACCGGAGAGTGAAAAAATCTACACGGAGTTCAAAAGTGGCAAGGCAGCGGCGGAACAACGTTTCAAGAGTCTGAGTCAGTCGCTTGCGACACACGAACGGCTCAATGCTGCATTGCGTGTCGGTCGCACTCCCAACGTGGTCATCGGTCTGCTTGAAGAAATCCGGAAAGCCGGCTTGCAGGATCATTTGCTTGTCATCGGAACCAATGCGCTCTTTGCCTATGAGGCGCATGTCGGGGTGCGCTTTAATGGCGATGTGACGACGACCGGCGATATGGATCTATTATGGGATACGCGTAAAAAAATCACCTTGTTCGCACACCGCAGTGATGCTTTCAGCAAGACCGGATTGATCGGCGTGCTCCGAAACACGGATGCGACTTTTCAACTGGACGAAGGGAAGAGTAGTGCAGTCAACAGCCAGGGTTACATGGTAGATCTCATCAAGCGGCGCCCCTTGTCCCTTTATGACGACCATGAAAGGCAACAATTTTTCGACCATACTCCTGACGATTTTTGGGCAAGCAAGATACACAATATGGACTGGTTGCTAAGTGCGCCGAAGTTCAGGCATGTCGTGGTTGGCTCCAACGGCAGGATGGCTGAAATGGTCACCGTCGATCCACGCGCTTTCGCGCTGTACAAGGTCTACCTTGGGCAAAAAAAAGATCGCGATCCAATCAAGGCGCCGCGCGATCTTGCGCAGGCCAGGGCAGTCTACGATCTTGTGCAAAAGAGGATGCCGCAGCTGCGCTTCGAAGACATGCATTTCTTGCCGGAGAAGCTACGCAATGAGAAGGTTTTCGACTTGCTGGATTCTGGTCGAACCCGCGAGCCATCCATTGCCGCACAATTGGGCGCGGTACCGGCCTATGCCGAGCACAGCGGCGTCATCATGGCAGTGACGCGCACCGAGGTCATCCAGCAGATCGGACGCGGCAGGCAAGTCGTCTGGGACCGTTCTGTGCTGCATGGCGCATCGTTCGAGACTGGCGATGTCGTCACCATCTCGAAAGACGGTCTGGTTCGATTGATGTAATGCGTGTGCTGCATTGTGCAGCAGTCCGGTCAGCGGGATGGCCTGGCGCTTGCGCCTCGCCCTGCCGGTTCACAAGCTACCGTCTTTTCCTTTGCTCGGACGCTCTGACCGGCACTTCCATCACGCTGTCGTCCGTCGTG
Organism: uncultured Noviherbaspirillum sp.; assembly: GCA_963522035.1. GTDB lineage: Bacteria > Pseudomonadota > Gammaproteobacteria > Burkholderiales > Burkholderiaceae_D > Noviherbaspirillum_A. The sequence goes on from CAUQYP010000012.1 coordinate 16,975, forward strand.
ACGAACAGCCTGTCGCCCGCTTCCGGCACGACCGGATGTCCGCCTGTGAAGCTGCCGAACGACGGCAACATCCCGCTGTCCGCGCCGAACACGAAGCAGGGCAGGCGCAGCGCATCGCCACGGATGGCGAGGCGATAGACCGGGTGCACATGGCCTGCCAGCACATAGCCTTCCGGATGCGACTGCGGATGATGTGCGAACAGCAACGAACCGATCTGCCACGGCTCGTCCACGACCTCGATGCGCAGGCTGGACGGCGGGTCGCCGGCATGGCGGTCGTGGTTGCCGCGCACCAGGGTCAGCTGCAGGCCGCTGCGCTGCTTGCGCCAGGCGGTCATCGCCGCGATGGTTGCTTCCGCATGGGCATGGCGTGCATGCAGGAAGTCGCCGAGGAACAGCACGTGGGTGGCCTGGCAGGCGTCGATCAGCGCGTCGAGCGCGTGCAGGTTCTCGGTCGTCGTGCCGCGCGGCACCGGGATGCCGCCGGCGCGAAAGGACGCCGCCTTCCCGAAGTGGATGTCGGCAATCACCAGCAGTTGTCGCGCCGGCCAGAACAGCGCGCGCTGCGGCAGCAATACCAGGCGTTCGCCTGCCAGCTCGATGTCGAGCGCGCCGCTAGCCACGGCGTCGCTCCGGCACGGCCGCCGCGTTTTCAAGCTCGCGCACCATGCGCGCGACGCGGTCCGACAGCTTCTCCGTGCTGAGCTTTTCCCGGAAGCGTTCCACCATCAGCGGGAAGCCGAAAGGCGTCGCTCGGGCCACCGCGTGGAACGACAGCGTGCGCGTGCGCATCTCGGCCAGCGTCTCGCGCAGCCGGCCCAGTTCGAGTTCCTGTTCCAGCACTTCGCGCTGCGCCTGCGTCAGCAGCAGGTTGCCGGCATCGTGTTTGCGGAACACTTCATAGAACAGGCTGGACGAGGCCTGCAGCTGCCGGCTGCTTTTCTTCTGGTGCGGGTAGCCCTGGAACAGCAGGCCGGAAATGCGCGCTATCTCGCGGAAGCGGCGTTGCGCCAGTTCCGCCGCGTTCAGGCTGGCCAGCACGTCCTCCAGCAGGTTTTCGTCCGAAAACAGTGCATTCATCGGCGCAGTCGGGCGCTGCACCAAACCGGCAAAATCCACCTCGTCCGGGCACAGCAGCTCCAGCCCATAGTCATTGACGGCAATCGAGAAGGTGGCGGGACGCTGGCGCGCGATCCGGTAGGCCAGCAGGGAGCCCAGGCCCAGGTGCACCGAGCGCCCCGCGAACGGATACAGGAACAGGTGCCAGCCTTCGCGGCTGCGCAGCGACTCCACCACCAGGGTACGCGCGGTGGGCAGGTCGGACCAGCGCTGCTGCAGTTCCAGCAGCGGCTGTATGGTGCGCATTTCCGGCCCCGTAAAACGGCCGGTCGCCGCGTCTTCCAGGCAGGCCAGCGCCGCATGCGCCAGCTCGGAGGACATCGGCAGCTTGCCGCCTTGCCAGCGTGGCACCGCGCCCTTGCGCCCGTTCGCGCGGCGTACGTAGGCGGTCATCTCGTTGATGCGGATGAACTCCAGCACGCGGCCGCCGAACAGGAAGTTGTCGCCCTTGGCCAGCCGCGAGATGAAGGACTCCTCGACTGCGCCAAGCTTGGCGCCGGACAGGAACTTCACCTGTATCGTGGCGTCGGCGACGATGGTGCCGATGTTCATCCGGTGGCGCCGCGCCAGCGTCGCGTCCGGCACCCGGTAGATGCCGTGTTCGTCCGGCAGCACCCGCCGGTACTCCGGGTAGCCTGCCAGGCTCTGGCCGCCGCGGGCGATGAAGTCCAGCGCCCACTGCCATTCTTCCGGGGCCAGCGTGCAATAGGACCAGGCGCTCCTGACCTCGTTAAACAAATCTTCCGACCGGAAACCGCCGCCCAGCGCCATCGTCACCATGTGCTGCACCAGCACGTCCAGCGGCTTGTTGGGCGGCACGCGCGCCTCGACCTGGCGCGCCTTCAATGCCCGGCGCGCCCCGGCCGCTTCCAGCAGTTCCAGGCTATTGGTCGGCACCAGCGTGACGCGGGAACGCCGGCCGGGAGAATGGCCGCTGCGGCCGGCGCGCTGCAGCAGCCGGGCAATGCCCTTGCAACTGCCGATCTGCAGCACCCGTTCCACCGGCGCAAAGTCGACGCCCAGGTCCAGGCTGGAAGTGCAGACCACGGCTTTCAGGCTACCGTCCTTGATGCTCAGCTCGACCCAGTCGCGCACGCCCTTGTCGAGCGAGCCGTGGTGCAGCGCGATCAGGCCGGCCCAGTCGGGCCGCTCCGCCAACAGATTCTGGTACCAGATTTCCGACTGCGAGCGGGTGTTGGTGAACACCAGCGTCGACGGGCTGGCCTCGATCTCGGCAATGACCGCCTTCAGCATCGGTATGCCGAGGTGGCCGCCCCACGGGAAGCGGCCGATATTCTTCGGCAGCAGCGTGTCGACCTCGATGTCCTTGTCGTTCGCGCCTTCGACCAGCACGCCTTGTCCTTCGCCCAGCAGCGCGTCCTGGGCGACTTGCAGGTTGCCGATGGTGGCCGACAGGCCCCACACCACCAGCGCCGGCCGCCACAGGCGCAGCCGGGCCAGCGCCAGCTGCGCCTGCACGCCGCGCTTGCTGCCCAGCAGCTCATGCCATTCGTCGACGATGACCGCGTCCAGGTGGCGGAACCGGGTCTCTGCGTCGGCCGCCGAGAGCAGCAGCGTCAGGCTTTCCGGCGTCGTCACCAGTACCGACGGCAGGTTGCGGGTCTGGCGCGCGCGTTCGGCCGAGCCGGTGTCGCCGGTGCGCAGGCCGCCGGTCCAGGCCGGCAGCAAGGCAGTGGCAGGCGTTTCCAGCGCCTTCATGGTGTCGGCCGCCAGCGCCCGCATCGGCGTGATCCACAACACCCGCAAGCCGGCGCCCGGCGCCGACTGGCCGCGCATGCCGCGCAGCAGCGCGGCCATCCACAGCGCATAGGTCTTGCCGGCGCCGGTGGCCGCATGCAGCAGGCCCGACTCGCCGCGCTCGAACGCTTTCCAGACCCTGCGCTGGAACGGGAAGGGTTTCCAGCCGCGTTCGGCGAACCAGGCGTAGACCGCCTGTTCCGGACGCAGCGCGTCGCTGCGCGCCGTCTTCACGGCAGCATGCCCTGCAAGGTTGCCAGGGTGTCGGCCTCGTCGACCTTCTTGTCGTCGCGGATGCGCAGCATGCGCGGGAAGCGCACGGCGATGCCGGCCTTGTGGCGGGTCGAACGGGCGATGCCTTCGAAGCCGATCTCGAACACCATGGTCGGCTTCACGCTGCGCACCGGGCCGAACTTCTCGGTCGTGGTGCGGCGGATGGCGGCGTCGACCACGGCGATCTCGGCATCGGTCAGGCCGGAGTAGGCCTTGGCAAACGGCACCAGCCGGCGCCCGCCTGCCGGGTCGTCGTCCCAGACCGCGAAGGTGTAGTCGGTGTAGAGCGAAGCCCGCCGGCCGTGTCCGGCCTGCGCGTAGATCAGCACCGCGTCGACGCTGTACGGGTCGATCTTCCACTTCCACCAGGTGCCGACGTCGCGCGTGCGGCCGACGCCATAGTGCGCATCGGCGCCCTTGATCATCATGCCTTCCACCGCGCGCGAACGCGACGACTCGCGCAGCGTCGCCAGTGCTTCCCAGTCGGCCGCCTCGACCAGCGGCGACAACACCAGCTGCGGTGATGCGACCGACGCCACCAGCGCCTCGAGCCGCCGCCGGCGCTCGCGCTGCGGCAAGTGCCGCAAATCCTCGCCGTCCTGCTCAAGCAGGTCGTAGGCGATCAGCGCGGCCGGCAGTTCCTGCAACATCTTCGCCGACAGGGTCTTGCGGCCGATGCGTTTCTGCAGGTCGGCGAACAGCGCCGGCGCGCCATCCTGCCAGATCAGCACTTCGCCATCGACCACCGTGCCGTCCGGCAGCGGCACCGCGCTGATTTCGGGAAAGCGGTCGGTGATCAGGTCTTCGCCGCGCGACCATAGCCAATTCTGCCCGCTGCGGCTGACCAGCTGCGCGCGGATGCCGTCGTACTTCCATTCGACCATCCACTGGTCGATGGCGCCGAGCGTTGCGGCAGGATCGGTCTGCAAGGCATGGGCCAGGAAGAACGGGTAGGGCTGGCCGCCGCGCAACTGGTGCTCGGCGTCCGATTGCGGCGCAATGAGCTGCATGAAGCGTTCGGCGCTGGGGCGCACGCGGCCGTCGATCCAGCCCATCAGCCGCTGCGCCACCAGCTTGGCGTCGACCCCGGCGACTTCGCCCAGCGCGCGCGTGACAAGCAGCCGCGAGACGCCGACGCGGAAGCCACCGCCGATCAGCTTCATCAGCAGGAAGCGTTCACGCCATGCGGTTTCTTCCCATAACGCGAACAGCGCCGCACGCACCGTCTCCGGCGTGGCGCCGCGCAGGGGCAGGATGCGCTCGTCCATCCATACCGCCAGGCCGACGTCGCTTTCGCTGCTGGGCGGGGGCAGGATGTGGGCGATGGTCTCGGCCAAATCGCCCACCGCGTCATAGCATTCGTCGAACAGCCAGTCGTCCAGCGCTGCCCGCTCGATGGCGTACTGGCGCAGCAGCTTGGTCGGCACCGCCTGCCGCGGCTTGCCGCCGGCCAGGAAGTAGACCGCCCAGGCGGCGTCGGCCGGGCGGGCGCTGGCGAAGTAGGCCTGCAATGCCGCCAGCTTGCGATTGGTCGCGGTGGTCGAGTCCAGCTCGGTGTACAGGCGGGCAAACTCACGCATGTTCGGCCGGCTCCCGCTTCGTCTTGCCGTCGTCGGCCTTGATGTCCTCCTTGTCGTCGTCGCCGTACTCGGTATTGAACGCACCGGCTTCCAGCCCGTTCTGCTGCAGCCAGCGCACCATCACGCCGACCTGGCCGTGGGTGACGATGACCCGGCTCGCCTCGGTGGCGGCGATGGCCGACATCAGTCCCGGCCAGTCGGCATGGTCGGACAGGATGAAACCGCGGTCGACCGCGCGCCGCCGCCTTGCGCCGCGCAGCTGCATCCAGCCGCTGGCGAAGGCGTCGCTGTAGTCGCCGAAGCGGCGTATCCAGCTGCTGCCGCCGGCCGACGGCGGCGCGAGGACCAGGGCATTGCGGAACGCCGCCTTGCCGCCGGTGGCTTCCGTCACCAGCAGCGTGTCGGGCAGGTCGACGCCGCTGACACGGTAGGCACGGTTCAGCGGCTCCACTGCGCCGTGGCAGAAGATCGGGCCGATGCTGGCGTCCAGCCCCGACAGGATGCGCTGCGCCTTGCCGAACGAATAACAGTACAGCACGCTGGCGCGGCCTTCCTCGGCATTGGCCCGCCACCAGTCGTTGATCTCGCCATACACCTCGGCCTGCGGCTGCCAGCGGTAGATGGGCAAACCGAAGGTGGACTCGGTGATGAAGGTGTCGCAGCGCACCGGCTCGAACGCCGCGCAGGTCGCATCCGGCTCCACCTTGTAGTCGCCGGACGCGACCCAGACTTCTCCCTTGTACTCCATGCGCACTTGCGCCGAGCCGAGCACATGGCCGGCCGGGTGCAGCGAGATAGTCACGCCGTTGTGGACCACGGTGTCGCCGTAGGCCAGCGTGTCGAGGTCGATCTCGCCCAGCCGCGCACGCAGCACGTTCTCGCCGGCCGCACTCGCCAGGTACTTGCCGTGGCCGACCCGTGCATGGTCGGCATGCGCATGGGTGATGACGGCCCGTTCCACTGCCCGCCACGGGTCGATATAAAACTGCCCGGGCACGCAGTACAGACCTTCCTTCCTCGCCACGACCATGTCCGTCATCCGCCCCCTCCAATGTGCATGTATGGCAAGCATGATAGGGGTGAAGCCGTGGAGAGCAAGCGGCAGCGGGCAGGGAAGTGGGTCGTGCTTGATTGCGAACAACCCGTGGCGGGGCGAGCACCATTTTTCACGCTGCGCCGGCGCCAGGAGGGTGCAGGAATGCTTGTCAGAATGACGTCCAAATCAGGTTTAATGGGCGCGATATTAATTCTCTGCCTACGGTTCTGTCGCCTTCACAATCGCCCACCGAACAAGTTCTTTAGCCGCCCACTTTTTTTTCGCTTCGACCCGGTATCTAGCATATGTCGCTGGCGGAACTGGTTAGAGTTCGCTGCATTACAGGCTGCCATCCCGCACCGGACATTCGCCGCAAACCACCAGGAGACATTCATGATTGAAATCGCCTCTGCATCTCATCTCGGATTGCCTGGCAATTCGCCCGCGTTGTCCAACACGACCAGTCGGCCGTCAGGCATCGGGCGCGACGGCGCCAGGGTGGCGGTGAATATTGCGACCGGCAACCTGGTCATGCAACGCGAGGACGAAACCTTGGTCGCGCCTGGGGCAGACATGTCAGTGCTGCGCACCTACAACAGCCAGGGCACAGTCGACGGCGACAACAACGACAACTGGCGCATAGGCTTCAACCGGCTGGTCCGGAACCTGACCGGAACGCTTAATACCGCAGGCAGCACGGTCGTGCGCGTCGACGGCGACGGCGCGGAACATACCTACCACTGGGACGCCGCTCTCGGCGCCTACATCGACAAGGCAGGCGAGGGCAGCCACGACAGGCTGGTCCACGACGGCGTGAACTGGACCTGGACCGACGGCGACAGCCGCATCACCGAAACCTACGACTGGGTCGGCGGCAGCGGCAAGCTCCTGGTCCAGTCCGACCCCAACGGCAATACCCTGGCCCATAGCTACGACAGCGCCGGCCTGCTCACCCGCGTGCAGTCCGCGAGCGGGGAAGCGACATGGCTGGACTATAGCGGCGCCAATCTTGTACAGGTGCGCACGACGCTGGCCGACGGCAGCACCGCCACCCGTGTGCGTTACGGCTACGATGGCGCTAGCCGGCTCGCCAGTGTCACGCTCGACCTCAGCCCCGGCGACAACAGCATCGCTGACGGCCAGACCTATGTGACGAGCTACACCTATGAAGGCAGCAGCCTGCGCGTTGCCACCGTGGCGCAGACGGACGGTACCTTGCTGGCCTTCGGCTACGACGCCAGCGGCAGGGTCAGCAGCATTGCCAACGCGCTCGGGGAAACCAACACATACAACTACGACGCTGCCAACCGCGTCACGACGGTCACCGACGGGCTCGGCATGGCGAGCCTTTACGCCTACGACAGCGCCGGGCGACTGATCCAGGTCACGGCGCCGGCAGTAAACGGACTCACGCAGGCCCGCTCCTACGCCTATGGCGGCAATGGCGAGCTGGCCTCCGTTACCGACGGCGAAAGCCATACCGTCGTCATGAGCCATGACGCCAGCGGCAATATCGTCCTGCAGCGCGACGCGGCCGGCAATACAGTGACGCGCACGCATGACGCATACAATCGCCTGCTCACTGAAACCACATGGACCACGCCCGACGCCGACGGCGCCGGCAGCGGCAGCCCGGGCGCGCCGGCCACCACGCGCCATGTCTACGCGGCCACCGGCGAAGGCCAGGCACGCTTTGTCATCAGCGCGGAAGGCCGGGTTACCGAGTACCGCTACAATGGCCTGGGCCAACCTACCAGCAGCATCGACTACGCCGGCAACTTGTATACGGCCACGGGCGCCACCGAAGCCGAGCTCGCCGCCTGGGTGGGCAACGTCGCCGACAAGGCGCGCAGCGTCCGGGTCGACCTGACGTATGACTTCCGCGGCCAACTCGCTACGAGCACCCGCTTTTCCAGCGTCGACGCCGCCGGCAACGGCGTTCCCGCCACCGCGGCCACCACCGTTCATGTCTATAGCGCAAACGGCTTCCTGCTGCAGCAGACCGCCCCAGCGGGCGGCGCAGGCCACACCACGCTTTACACCTATGACGGCATGGGCCGTACGCTGGCCAGCGTCGACAGCCTGAACCAGACCATGCTATACCAGTACGACGACGCCGGCCGCGCCGTCACCGTGGTCATGGCCAATGGCTTGCGCACCATCAGCAGCTACGACCAGGCCGGGCGGCTGCAGAGCATGATGCAGGCGGACGCAAGCAACGCCAGCCTTGCCACCACCCGTTACTTCCATGACGCCACTGGCCGGCTGCGCATGACGGAAGGACTGACCGGCGTGCGGGAGTGGGTGTTCCACGATGCTGCCGGCCGCGTCGCCGCGGAGGTCGACGGCAATGGCAGCATGACCGAGTACTTCTACAACCGTAACGACCAGTTGACGCGGTCGCTACGCTACGCCACCGCCGCCAACCTGGCCGGCCTGACCGTGCAGGCCGACGGCAGTCCCAGCGCAAGTGCGCTGGCGCTCGGCGTGGCACAGCTGCGCCCGGCATCCGGCAGCGCCGACCAGGCAACCTGGAAGGTCTACGACAGCGCGGGCCGCCTGGCAAGCGAGATCGACGCAGACGGCAGTGTCATACAGAGGCAGTACGACGGCGGCGGTCGCCTGGTTGCGCGTATTGCGCGGGCCAACGCAGTCGCAACCGGCGGGCTCGGCGCGCAGCCGGCATCCATCGACGTCGTTGCCAATGCCGCACTGGACCGCATCACGCACTATCTCCATGACAAGGACGGCCTGCTGCAAGGCGTTGTGGACGGCGAAGGCACCCTGAGCGAAACCCTGTACGACGCCGCCGGTCGTGCGTGGCAAACCGTGCGGTACGCCACGCAACTGGGCAGCTCTGTCATTGGCAGCTTGAGCCCGACCACGTCGATCGCCGACATCCGCCCGCTGTCGACTGGCTCGGACAGCCGCAGCACGACGCTGCGCGATGCCGCCGGACAGGTCGTCGGCATCATCGACAGCGAACACTACCTGACCGAATTCAGCTATGACCTCAATGGCAACCAGGTGGGCTCGCGCCGGTATGCCACGCCGGTAGCCAGCGCGGCCCTGGCCGGCGTCGACGGCAGCACCAGCCTGGCCAGTGTGCGTCCGTCAGCGCTTGCAGCCGATCACACGACCAGCACGACCTACGACGCGCTGAACCGCATTGTTTCAGAGATCGATTTCGAGGGTAGTCGCACCGATTATGTGTACGACGCCGCGGGCCGCTTGAGCAGCACCACGACCGCGGCTGGCAGTGCGGAAGCACGGCTGACCAGCGTCGGCCGCGACCTGCTGGGCCGTGTCGTCAGCGAAACCGACGCCCGTGGCAACATCACCACCAGCGAGTACGACGCCGTCGGCCTGCTGCGCCGTCGCACCGACGCGAATGGCCTACAGGAACGCTACTACTACGACGTCGACGGGCAGCTGGTCGCCACCATCAACGCGCTTGGCGAAGTCAGCGGCACCAGCTATAACGCGCTGCACCAGATGACCGCCGCCACGGCTTATGGCACACGCATTGCCGCCGGAACGCTTGCCAGCCTGGGCGGCGGGCAGGTCGACGCTGCCGCCGCAAGCGCGCTTGCCGCCATCGCCAACCCTGCTTTCGACAGCACGACGGCCTACAGCTATAACGCCGACGGCAGCCTTGCCAGCACGACCGACCCGCTCGGCAGCGTGACGACTTACCAGTACAACAACTTTGGTGAGCAGGCCGGTGTCACGACGATGAGCGCCGCAGGCAGCGTCACCACCGCCAGCAGCTTCGACCGGCGTGGCTTGCTTATCAGCCAGGCGACCGACGCCGCCGGCCTGAACCTGGTCGAGAGCATGCAATACGACGCGTTCGGCCGTGCGGTACGCAACATCGACGCCCGCGGCGCCAGTACCTGGCAAAGCTACGACAGGCTGGGGCGGCAGTTGCAATCCATCGACGCACTCGGCACGACGCGCAGCACCAGTTATGACGCGTTCAGCCGCGTGCTGAGCCAGACTGATGCGCTGGGCCACACGACCTTGACCCAGTACGACGACGCCAGCCGCAGCATGACCGTCACCACGCCCGAAGGCATTGTCGTCATTACACGCCATAACCGCCACGGGCAGACACAGTCCGTGACCGACGGCAATGGCCAGGTCACTACGTACCAGTACGACGCCAACGGCCAGCTCACCGGCACCAGCGCACCGCTCGGCGCGTCCAGTCAGCTTGCCTACGACGACGGCAACCGGCTGATCGCCGGCACCGACGCCCGCGGCATACGCACTCTGCTTACCTACGACGCCGCCAACCGCGTGCTCAGCCGCACGCTTGATCCGGACGCCCCTGGCTACACCGGGCTCAAGCTGACGACCTCCTATGTCTACGATGCGAAAGGTCGGGCGATTTTGAGCTTCGATCCGCGCGGCGTTGCCACCGCCAGCACCTTCGACCGAGAGGGCCAGTTGCTGAGCCAGGTATTGGACCCGACCAGCGTGCTCGCCGCGAACGACAATCCGCTCGGCCTGAACCTGGTCACGCAATACAGCTACGACCATGCCGGCAGGCAAGCCAGCATGACTGACGCGGCCGGCACGGTAACGCTGAGCAGTTACGACAAGGCGGGCCGCCGTATCGAGGAACGTGTGGATCCTGCCGGACTCGACCTGCGCACCACCTACGCTTATGACGCCAACGGCAATCTCGTCGCCAGCACCGACGCCGGCGGTAACGTCAGCCGCAATGCCTACGATGCGAACGACCGGCTGAGCTATTGCGTCGACGCGGTCGGCGCGGTGACCCGGTTCGACTATGACGCAAATGGCAATCTTGTCAGGCGCACGGCCTACGCTGCGACGATTGCGGCAAGCAGCCAGCCGGACGCCGTGCTCGCCACGCCGGGCAGCGACCAGGTGACCCGCAACTTCTACGATGCAGACAATCGCCTGACTCGCAGCATCGACGCCATGGGCGCCATCACCGACTTCGCCTATGACGGCAAAGGCAATCTTACCGCCCGGACCTTGTACGCGCAAAGCGTCAACCTGGCCCTGAACAAGGTGGCAACGCAGTCGTCGACATCATCGTCCGGGGCAGCCTCGCGCGCTGTCGACGGCAATACCAGCAATGCCTACAGTAGCAACAGCGTGACCCACACCGCGAACGAACTGAACCCGTGGTGGCAGGTCGACCTGGGCGCAGTCCAGGAAATCTCGACCATCATGCTCTACAACCGCGGGGAGAACCTCGGCAGCCGCCTGTCCGACTTCGACGTGTTCGTGTCCGCCACCGACCTGACCGGACGTATCTACGCCGACATCCTGGCAGACAGCAGCCTGTTCCGGGTCCATGTCGACGGCGAAGCCAGCATCCGCACCACCATCGCAGCCTGGGCGACCGGCCGGTACGTACGCGTGCAACTTGCGGGCACCAACCCGCTGTCGCTGGCCGAAGTCAGTGTTCACAGGCTGGAGCCATTGGCCAATGCCGCCAGCGACCATGTCACGACCTACGGCTACGACGCGCTTGGGCGGCAAACCGGCGCCACCCACCAGGCTGCCGGTGTCTATCTCGGCGAAACAGCGGCCCAGTCAAGCAGCAATGGCGCCAGCAGCGTTGCCACAAGGGTCGAGAGCAATGTTGCTCTCTTCAGCGGGACCTATTACGACGCCGGTGGAAACATCGTGGCGACACGCGACCTGGCCGGCAACCTGGCCTACCAGGCCTGGGACGCCGCAGGCCGCCTGCTGTTTGCCGTGGATGCCGAAGGCTACGTCACCGGCCATGCGTACGACGCCCAGGGCAATGCCACGCAAACCACGCGTTTTGCCCAGAAAATCAATGACAGCGTCCGCAGCGGCTGGGGCGCAAGCGCGCCGTCGGCGGCCGTCATCAGCGCCCTCGTCGACGCCGGCAACAGCAGCAACCGTACGACCAGCATGCTGTATGACACCGCTGGGCGCACCGTTCAGGTGACGCGGCCGACGGTGTACGCGTTCGACGGCAGCACAGCGTTCACAGCCAGTCCGGTGACCCGGACAAGCTACAACGCACTTGGGCAAGTCGTGCGCACCGACGAATTGCGCAGGGACGATACCTGGCAGACAACGCGTTTCTATTACGACCGGCGCGGCCTGCAGGTCGCCACGGTGGACGCGCTGGGCTACCTGTCAGCCATGAGCTACGACGCGGTAGGCAACCTGGTCCAACGCACCGAATATGCTGCGGCTGCAAGCAACATCGGCGATGCCGGCTACACGCTGCCCACTGCCGGTAGCAAGGACCGCACCGTTACCTATAGCTACGACGGCAATGGCCGACTGCTGTCCGAGGCCCAGGTTGGCGCCGAGTACAGCAAGGAAACCGACGCGGCGAACGGAGTGACCCTGTACCGCGACGCCAATTATGCCGGAACCTCGCAGCTGCTAGGCGTGGGCCTGTACAACGTGGCCGACCTCGGCATCGGCAACGACGCGCTCAGTTCGCTGAAGGTGGCCGCGGGCTGGAAAGTCACCTTGTACCAGCATGGCAGTTACCAGGGCCAGACGCTGCTTGTCGATGCCAACATGGCGTCGCTCGCCAGCTTCAACGAACTGACATCCAGCATCGCGGTCAGCAATGGCAGCACCACCGGCAACCTGACCACTAGCTACCAGTACGACGCGTTCGGCAACAGGGTGAAGGTGACCGACGCCGGCAACAACAGCAGCTACACCTGGTACGACCAGGAAAACCGTATCCGGGCCGTGGCCGACCCGGCCCGCCAGGGCGTAAGCAGCGGCTCGGTCCTGACTGGCCTGACCGAATACGCGCGGGATGCATTCGGCAACGTGACGCAAACCATCGACCGCGCGGACGGCGCGGCAATGGCCGGCGCCAACGGCTACACGATGACTTCCGACGCCAACGACCGCGTGACCAGCACGGTGTACGACAGTTGGGGGCGCAAGGTCGAGACCAGCAATGCGCTGGGCATCAAGACCTACTTCTCCTACGACGCGGAAGGCAGGCTGGCCAAGCAATGGGTGGGCGTGGCCGGGAACGATGGCGTGACGCGTACCGCTTACACCGCTAACCGCTACGACAAGCTGGGCCGGGCTGTCTACGGCAACGAGGCCGGCAAGGAAACCCAGATGCAGTACAACGCGTTTGGTGAACTGACCGCCCGGGGCGGCAAGGCGGGCCTGGACCTGTTTGGCAGCCAGGCCCTGGGCTGGCAGGAGCAATTCGACTACGACGCCAACGGCCGCCTGTGGCGCACCAATGCCGGCGACGGCGTGAGCAAGGTCATGCTGTACGACCTGCAGGGCAATCTCACCGCCGAGATTCGCAGCGCCAGCGTGAACCTGCAGGGCATTGCCAATGCCGCTGCCGCCACCTCGCTTGCCGGCTCGCGGCGGGTGGACAACCATTACGACGCACTGGGACGCCTGGTGCAGCAGGAACTTGCCAACGGCGCCCTGATTGCGCAGACCTGGGACCGCTGGGGCAACCGGCTTAGTGTCAGCGACCCGCGCGACAGCAACTGGAAAACCGAATACACCTACAACAACAATAACCAGGTCACCAGGGAGACACTGCCTACGGTCAATGTGCTGGGCAATACCCTGGCGACCTACGCCGACCAACGCCCGGTCACCGATTATTCCTACGACTACGCGGGCAATCTGATTGCGGTGCGCGACGCACGCGGCAATCTCAATCGCACTACCTGGGACGCCAGCGGCAACATGCTGGCGGAAAAAAATGCGGACGGCGGTGTCATTGCGCATTTCTACAATGCCTTTGGCGACGAAGTGCAACGCACCGACGCTCGCGGCAACGCGACGACCTACACCTATGACAAGCGCGGCCAGTTGACCATGATTACCCGGCCGGTAGCGGACTTCTACCGCATCAAGGCCGGCACCTACGACGCCTCTGCCAGCGAGTCGCAGGCGCCTGTCACCCTGTACGACAACGGCAGCTATGGCGGCGGAGCGAGTTATTTTGGTGCCGGTACCTGGGAAGGCCTGGCCAAGGAAGTGAGCTCGCTGAAAGTCCGGTCGGGCTGGAAGGTGACCCTGTACGACGACGACTCCGGCTGGGACGGCGGCGCACAGAACGTGGACTACACGAGCAACCAGACTTCCTTGCCGTCGGACTTGAACGACGATGTCAAGAAGATACGCGTCTGGCGCACCGCTGGCGCCGAAGCCCAGGTCGAGATGGCGCTGCAGGGGGCGACGAACCTCACCATGTCCTACGATGCGCTCGGCCGCAGGCTCAGCACCGCTAACGGCAGTGGCACCACATCCTACAGCTACGACCTGGCGGGCCGCATCCTGTCGACGACCGAGCCGGGCGCCGTCGTCAACAGCAGCGGCTACGACAGCGCCGGCTTCAAGTTCTACGACACCAATGCCAACGGCGACATCATGTCCTGGTCCAACGACTATTTCGGCCGCGCCTTGCAGCATGGCAACCTGGACGGCGGCGCCACGACTTACACCTATGACTATGCCGGGCAGCTCACGCGCGAAATACACAGCGGCGGGCGCGACGTCACCACCATTTATAACAACGCCGGGCAGGTGACCCGTATCGTTGACAAGGTTTCCGCCACCTTGCTGCGCACGACCGACTACACCTACGACCTGGCCGGAAACCGCCTGACAGAGAAGACCACTATCGGCACCACCGCCTACCAGAACCAGAGCATGAGCTACGACGCCCACGGCCGGCTGACGCAGGCTGGCGAAACCAGTAATTATGTAAGCTACAAGTACGACCTGCTCGGCAACCGCGCCAGGCAGACCAGCGTCGTGGCAGGGGTAGCCAGCAACAGCTACTTTGCCTACGATGCAATGAACCGCACCACACTCGTCGACGGCGTGCTCAACAACGCCGTTGCCGATGCCGGCAACCTGACCGGCGCGGCCGGCCGCAAGATCAGCTACGACCTCAACGGCAACCGCACCGCCGAGACCGCCGCGAACTATACCCAGGCCTACGGCTACGACACGCTCAACCGCCTGGTTCGCACCGCCCACAACGGGTCGACGCTGCGCTATATCAGGTACGACCTTGCCGACCGCGTGCTCGACTCCTTCGACCAGTCACAGGCCAGCCAGACCGAGACGGTGCACTACACCAACATCTACGACAGTGCCGGCCGCCTGGTACGGCAGTTCCATCGGGCAGGTTCCACCATCAACAGCAGCAACGTGATCACGACCGGGTCCGACGATTCGGTGACCTACAACACCTACGATGCGCTGGGCAACCTGACGAAATCGGTCGACCAGCTTTACGGCGGCGATGGCTTCGTCACCACCACGAACTACACCTACGCAAAAAAGCGCGACAGCGTCCTCCAGACCATTATTTCCGCCACCCGCAGCGACAACACCGGCAACCCGGGCAAGACGACTTTGGCGTATGACCTCAACGGCTACCTGACGTCCGTCACCGACGAAGACAAGACAAGCAACACCCGGGTTTTCTTCACCAACACTAACGGGCAGGTGTTGCAGAAAATCCAGCAGACCAGCGTGCTCAGGAACCTTGTCGCGAATGACACGGTGCTCGGCACCTACGGCGTCGGCGTCAACCAGGACAAGGCGCCGGTGGTGAGCAAGGTCAAGGTAGCGGTCACCCTGCATGTCATCGACCAGAACGACGGCTCGACCGGCGCATCGGAATACGACCTGACTTTTGTCGCCGGAGAGAAAAGCACGTTCATCCACTACGACGATGTCGACAACGGCGAGGAATTCACTGTCACGCTCGGCGGCATCACCTGGCCCCCTGCCAGCGGCACCCTCGTGGTCAAGCTGAGCGGCAAGGAAGTCGACCCGGCCGCGGCGGACGACACGCTGCCCACGGCGACGCTGAACATCGCGGCGTCGAGCTGGACGACCGAAGGGCAGGGCTACACGTCGGCGACATTCACCAACGGCACTGCCACCTATTACCTGAAAGTAAAGATCAACGCCGACCAGGCCAGCCCGAGCTACACGGACACCGTCAAGAGCTTCAATGTGGCCTACCAGGCAATCGATGCCGCCCATCCGGGCAGCGGTCCGGGCAGCCACGAAGTCCGTCCGGGCGACACCTTGCAGGGTATTGCACAAGGAGCCTATGGCGACAAGGCGCTGTGGTACCTGATCGCCGACGCCAACGGGCTGCGCGCCGACTCGACACTGCAGGCCGGGCAGCGCCTGACCCTGCCCAACACGGTCGGCACCGTGCACAACAATGCCGAGACGTTCCGCCCATATGCCAGTTCCAATATCGTCGGCGACACCAGTCCGACGCTGGCGACGCCGGCCGGCAGCAGCAACACCTGCAAGTCGGTCAGCATCATCATCGCGGCGGTGGTCGCGGCCATCGTCATCACTGTGCTGGCCACCGCCGCTACGGTCGCGACGCTGGGTGTACTGGGTGTGCCGGCCATGTCGGCGGCCGGCGTGGGCATATCGCTGCTGTTTGCCGCGGCCGGGGGCGCGGTTGCCAGCATGGCCTCGCAGGGCATCATGATTGCCGGCGACATGCAGGAGGAAATGAACTGGACCGAGGTGGCCACGGGCGCCGTATCGGGCGCTGCTACCGCAGGCGTGGGCATGGCGGTGGGCGCAGCGAGCCGGGCGGCGGTACAGGCCGCGCGCAACAGCCGGGCCATTGCCATGGCGACCAGTGCGGCCGAGCAGGGTTCCGACGACGCCGCCAATGCGGCGCGCTCGGTGCAAAACCTGCAAAGCTCGATGCCGAGAGTGGCGCGCTTTATCCAGCGCAATCAGGCGATGATCGTCAAGTTGTCTGGCGCCAGCGACGAGACAGAGAAAGTCGCGAAGGAAACCGATGGCGTAATCGCCGGGTTCAGGCAAAAAGGCATGGTACAAGCCAGGAATGCGGTGGTCGATGGCATAGTCGGCAGCGTGGAAGGTGCAGCATCCGAAATCTTGTCCCAGGGCTTGGGCCAGGCAACCGGACTGCGCGACAACTTCGACTGGAACCAGGTGTGGGTGTCGGCCCTCAATCCCGGCACGCCGGTGAGCGGCGCCAAGCTCAATGCCATGGTGGACGCGGAACGCGAAGTTCTCCATGCAATGAATCGGTCTGGCCCGGCGCTGCGTGCGCTCTCCAGCCGCGCAAGCCTCAGCAAACGATTCAAGGCTTCGGCGCCCTATAAGGTCTTGAGTTCTACGGGGCAAGGATTTGCGATGGGCTTTGCCAAGGGCGTGGTGAAATCGAGTATTTACCAGGGCGCCATGATCGAGAGCGGAGCGCAGGATGAGTTCGACACCGGCGCGATGCTGATGATGGGCCTCTCCAGTGGTGCGGCAGGCGCATCGAACCAGGGCCTGCTGGCGGTTGCCAACCGGCGCGTCAACGGCAGTACAGCGAAGATGGATACCAGCAGCTTCGACTGGCAGCGGGTCGGTGCCGCCACGATCGGTACGCTGGGCGCCAATTTCGTCTTGCACACCGACGACGTTGACGCATCCACCGAGTCCCTGGCCATGGCACAGCGCGCGTTATTGTTCGACGCTAACGTGCTTGGAGGCGTCAGGGCTGGACGCGGTTTTTAACAGCCTGGTGCCGGGGGCGGTTCCTGGTGCCGCGGGCAGCTCCTGGTACGGGCACCGTCTCCAGCACTAGCGTTGGCACCATCACCGTCGCCACAGTAGAAGCTTGATCAGGTCTGGCAGCGTGGACTGCCGGACCGCCTGGCCTTATATCAATCCCAACCCATAAACACACCATGAGTTCGAGTCTTTTTTCGCCTGGCCGCGTTGCACTCGTCGTGAATAGGAAGGCTATTCACTCTCCGTGCACTCCCAGCGCGCACACTGGCGGCTCCGGGACGAAGCAGACCATAGTGCGTTACGGGCGGGCCGACAAAAAGACTTTGCAGCGTGTCCGCCGGCTTGAATCATGGGCTGTCAGCGCTTGATATCACTCGCTTGACGCGCATTAACCCCCTCGATGTGCGCTGAATGTCGAGCGTGTTCGACAGGACGATCAAGCATCGGCGCACCCCGCGCCCGGCTTCGGGAACAGCTGCCGTCTTCCTGCGACCCATGCCTTGCAATATCGTCAGCATCCCTGCATTCAACCTGGAGAACTTCATGCGGTCCTGTCACATCGTCCTCACTACCCTTGCTTTCCTGGCCGTCCTCCCGGCACGCGCCGCCACCAGCCTGGAGGGCTACCTTTGCTGCAATATGCGCAGCGACGGCAGCTGGATCAGCGACATCAATTACATCGAGGAAGGCAAGACGCTGATCCCGGCCGGCACGCCGCTAAAGGTGATCGGGCAGGGCAGGCAGCGCGTCAGGATCGAGATCCTGGGTCGCAGGCAAGCACTGGGCAACGACTACAGCCGCGACCTCGACCTCGATGCCTTTGCGTCCCGTTACGTCGTCAGCGAAGATCCGTCGTTGAAGCTGGCAAGCTATCCTGAAAACATTCGCGCCGCCATCACCGCCGCCCGGCTGACGCCCGGCATGACGCGCGAGCAGGTGTTCATGGCGGTCGGTTACCCGGTGAGCAGCGAGAACCCCAGCCTGTCAGCCGCCACGCTGCGCTTCTGGACCAGCAGCTTCGCCGAATTCCGGGTCAACTTCGATGAACGGGGCCTGGTGACGGAGGTATTCACGGATCCGGAAACGCGCAAGCTGGTCGTGTACGCGCCCTGAACTGATGGATAGTTGGAAGCAATTGCATGAGGGTCAAGCCGAGTCCGCGCAGTTCGGCCTGATTGATGGGTGGCCTGCTCAAGCCAGGCGTAGGTTCAATCGACGAAAGTTATACGAATTTCGCTTTAACAGAGCGCCGCTTCGTCGCCGTCAGTGCCCCAATTGCCCAGCCAGGCATGGGTTTCTTGTGAATTCAGGTGCAGGCCGGTTTCCTGATACGACTTCCACGATGCTTCCGCTTCTTCCATGAAGCTCACTTGGTCTTCCTCTCGAGCCACGTATTGGGCAATCGCTTCGCTCACCATGGACTCCGGCGAACGCTTGCGAAAGCTGGCTAATCGCTGGATTCTGGCATCCATCTGCTTGTCTATTCTTACCGGTGTTGCCATAACGACCTCGCATTGGCAGTAATATCTTGCGCATTCTACCCTCGTACTTCTGCCGAATGGCAAATACTCCCGCGCTGCATTTTCGGGCAAACCATGACCGGAAATCCCGCAAAAAAAACCTCATCCCAGCATCTCCGACCATAAAATGCGAGAATATTGCCCCTTCGCGCCGCACCGGCGCCATCCATCCAACCCATCGGAATTCACGTTTTGACTTACAGCGTCAAGGAAATCTTTTACACGCTACAGGGCGAGGGCGCACGCGCCGGGCGCCCGGCGGTGTTTTGCCGTTTTTCCGGCTGCAACCTCTGGACCGGGCGCGAGGGCGACCGCGCCACGGCAGTCTGCCAGTTCTGCGACACCGACTTCGTCGGCACCGATGGCGAGCGTGGCGGCAAGTATCGCGCCGCCGGCGAACTTGCCGACCTGATCGACAGCCTGTGGCCGGCCAGCCATGCAGCCAGCAAATACGTGGTCTTTACCGGCGGCGAGCCGCTGCTGCAGCTGGACGACGCGCTGATCGCGGCCATGCACGAACGCGGCTTCGAGATCGCCATCGAGACCAACGGCACCATTGCCGTGCCGCCGGGCGTGGACTGGATCTGCGTCAGCCCCAAGGCCGGTTCCTTCCTCAACGTGGAAAAAGGCAGCGAACTCAAGGTGGTGATTCCGCAGGCCGGGCAGGACCTGGCCGTCCTTGAACAACTGTCGTTCGAGCATTTCTACCTGCAGGCGATGGACGGCCCCGACGCTGCCGCCAACACCCGTCTCGCCATCGAGACCTGCAAGCGCAACCCGAAGTGGAAGCTCAGCCTGCAGACGCATAAACTTTTACAGATACCCTAGGCACCCATGCTGACCATCACCCGCAAGCTGGAGTTCGACGCCGGCCACCGCATTCCCGACCACAAGAGCCAGTGCCGCAACCTGCACGGGCACCGCTATACGCTTGAAATCACGCTGCTGGGCAATGTGATCGAAGAAAAAGGCAGTTCCGACAACGGCATGATCATGGACTTTTCCGACGTCAAGGCGCTGGCCAAGCAGCACCTGGTCGACGTCTGGGACCATGCCTTCCTGGTGTACCGCGAAGACACGGCAGTGCGCGCCTTCCTGGACAGCCTGCCCGAACACAAGACCGTCATCATCGAACGCATCCCGACCGTTGAAAACCTGGCGCAGACCGCGTTCGACATATTGAAGGCGGTGTTCCACGACCGTTATGGCACGGGCCTCAGGCTGCACAAGCTGGTGTTGCATGAAACGCCCAACTGCTGGGCTGAAATTACCGCCGATTAAGCATGGATGACGACGCTTATTTCATGGAGCAGGCCATCGCCCAGGCACGCCGGGCCGAGGCGCTGGGCGAAGTGCCGGTGGGCGCCGTCGTGGTCAGGGACGGCGTCGTCATCGCCGCAGGCTACAACCATCCGATCGGCACCCATGACCCGACCGCGCATGCTGAGATCATGGCGCTGCGGGAGGCGGCCACGGTGCTGGGCAATTACCGCTTGCCCGGATGCACGCTGTATGTGACGCTTGAACCGTGTGCGATGTGTTCCGGCGCCATGATGCATGCCAGGCTGGCGCGCGTGGTGTTCGGCGCAACCGACCCGAAGACCGGCGCTTGCGGCTCGGTGCTGAACCTGTTCGGTGAAGTGCGGCTCAACCACCATACTACGTTGCATGGCGGGGTCCTCGCAGACCAGTGCGGCAGCTTGCTGCGTGAATTCTTTGCCACGCGGCGGCAACTGGCGAAGCGCCGGCGCCAGGACGCCGGCGCCGGGCTGCCAGCCTCCGAAACAACGCAGGAAGGAATCGCATGAATGGAACAAGGGCGGCAAGCGCGGCGATCACCGTCGCCATCGTGTCACCCGGCGGCTACGCGCCGGACGAGACCGTCCTGCAACGGGCGCTGTCCCGGCTAGAAAACCAGGGCTGCATCGTGCGCAACTACTACGTGCACGGCGAGCGCCATCATCGCTTCGGCGCGACCGACGACGCGCGCGTCGCGCAACTGCATGCGGCGGCGCAAGACCCGGAAGTTGACGTGGTGATCGCACTGCGCGGCGGCTACGGCATGTCCCGGCTGCTGCCGCGCCTGGACTTCCGTCTGCTGGCGCGAAGCGGCAAGCGCTTCGTCGGCCATAGCGATATCACCGCGCTGCACATGGGCCTGCTGTGCCACGGCGCGGCCAGCTTCGCCGGACCGATGATCTGCGACGACTTTACCCGGGAAGACGCCAGCGACTTCACGCTGCGCCACTTCTGGGACTGCCTGACGCACGCCCAGTGCGAAGTGACCGGCGCCGTCCCCGAGCCGCTGGCGGACAACCCGCCGGTCGATTGCCGCGGCATGCTCTGGGGCGGGAACCTTGCCATGCTGACGCACCTGCTGGGCACGCCTTACCTGCCTGGCATCAAGGACGGCATACTCTTCGTCGAAGACGTCAACGAGCATCCATACCGGGTAGAGCGCATGCTGCTGCAACTGCTGCACGGCGGTGTGCTCGGAACGCAGAAAGCGCTGATGCTGGGCGACTTTGCCAACTATCGGCTCAGCGATTACGACAACGGCTACGACTTCAGTGCGATGCTGGAATGGCTGCGCCGCGAGGTGCCGGTTCCAATCGTAACCGGACTACCGTTCGGCCATGTTCGCGACAAGGTGACGCTTGCGGTCGGCGCCGCTGCGCATTTGCAGTCCGACGCCCGCGTGATGCGCTTGGAAATGCAAGGCTATCCGTTTATCGAGACAAGTGTCTAATTTCCTATTCAGAATGTTGGCGGTTTGAACGGGAACGGGTATTAATTCTGCAAGTTTGTTGACTTTAACCCGGCGGAATGTAACATCGCCGACGGATGTCATTTTATGGATGACCGTCGCTCAACGGGCGCGGAAAGGGGAGCGCAGATGAGCACTGATAATCTGATTATCGAACACCTGAGGGCAATGCGTACCGAGATCGCTGCCGTCAAGTCGGACACCTCTGACACCCGGCAGCGCCTGGTGAGCGTCGAAGCGTCGGTCGTCGACATGCGGCGCAACGTTGGGCACGTGTTCGAGGACATCGCGCACCAGCAACTGACCATGGACAAGCTGCTCGACCGCGTTCAGCGGATTGAAAAACGCCTGGCACTATCCTGACCTGCACCGCTTTTAGTCATTGACGCCTGCGCTTGTACCGCAGGCGTTTTTACTTGCCACGCGTCATTGCACGCCTTGCCGGGCGGGGCTGAGCGAGATTGCCTCGCATGGTAAAATCCGCGGTTAATCAATTTATGCCCTTAAGGATTTCTCCGTGCTTTCCACCGCCAATATCACGATGCAGTTCGGCCCCAAGCCGCTGTTTGAAAACATTTCCGTCAAGTTTGGCGAAGGCAACCGTTACGGCCTGATCGGCGCGAACGGATGCGGCAAGTCCACCTTCATGAAGATCCTCGGCGGCGACCTCGAACCCAGCGCCGGCAACGTCATGCTCGACCAGAACGAGCGCCTCGGCAAGTTGCGCCAGGACCAGTTCGCGTTCGAGGAAATGCGGGTGCTGGACGTAGTCATGATGGGCCACGTCGAAATGTGGCAGGCAATGAGCGAGCGCGATGCCATCTACGCGAACCCCGACGCCACCGACGACGATTACATGAAAGCGGCCGACCTCGAAGCCCGTTTCGCCGAGTACGACGGCTACACTGCAGAAGCGCGCGCCGGTGAACTGCTGCTGGGCGTGGGCGTGCCGATCGACCAGCACCAGGGTCCGATGAGCAACGTCGCCCCCGGCTGGAAGCTGCGGGTGCTGCTGGCCCAGGCGCTGTTTTCCAATCCGGACATCCTGCTGCTCGACGAGCCGACCAACAACCTCGACATCAACACCATCCGCTGGCTGGAAGACGTGCTGAACCAGCGCAATTCCACCATGATCATCATTTCCCACGATCGCCACTTCCTGAACCAGGTCTGCACGCACATGGCCGACATGGACTACGGCACGCTGAAAGTCTATCCGGGCAATTACGACGACTACATGCTGGCCTCGTCGCAGGCTCGGGCGCAGCAGCTGTCGGTCAATGCCAAGGCCAAGGAAAAGGTCGCCGAACTGCAGGACTTCGTGCGGCGCTTTTCCGCCAACAAGTCCAAGGCCAGGCAGGCAACCTCGCGCGCCAAGCAGATCGAGAAGATCAAGGTCGACGACATCAAGCCGTCCAGCCGCGCCAACCCGTTCGTGCGTTTCGACGGCGAGAAAAAGCTGCACCGGCTGGCAGTGGAAGTGCAGGGCATCGGCAAGGCTTATGACCGCCCATTGTTCAAGAACTTCAGCATCAGCGTCGAGGCCGGTGAAAAGATCGCCATCATCGGCGCCAATGGCGCCGGCAAGACCACGCTGTTGCGCTGCATCGGCGGCGAGGAACTGTGCGGCCTGTCGCCCGACAGCGGCAACGTGAAATGGGCAGAAAATGCCAACCCGGGCTACATGCCGCAGGACCCGACCGACGACTTCGCAACCGACCGCACGCTGACCGACTGGATAGACCAGTGGACCAAGGAAGGCGACGACGACCAGGCGGTGCGCTCCATCCTCGGCCGCCTGCTATTCGGCGGCGACGACGTGAAGAAGCCGGTGCGGGTTCTGTCCGGCGGCGAAAAGGGCCGCATGATGTACGGCAAGCTGATGCTGGGCCGGCACAACGTGCTGCTGATGGACGAGCCGACCAACCACATGGACATGGAGTCGATCGAGTCGCTTAACATTGCGCTTGAAAAGTATGCGGGCACGCTGATCTTCGTCTCGCACGACCGGGAATTCGTGTCCTCACTGGCCAACCGCATCCTGGAAGTGAAGGAAGACGGCATCGTCGACTTCCAGGGCACTTATGAAGAATACCTGTCCAGCCAGGGTATCCAGTAAGGCCAGCAA
Organism: uncultured Noviherbaspirillum sp.; assembly: GCA_963522035.1. Taxonomy (GTDB): domain Bacteria; phylum Pseudomonadota; class Gammaproteobacteria; order Burkholderiales; family Burkholderiaceae_D; genus Noviherbaspirillum_A. Next base: position 40,712 of record CAUQYP010000012.1, read on the forward strand.
GATCGGGACCGGCGATCCCGGCCCCGATTTGAACCGACAGGCGAAACAGGGCAACACGGGGGCGCTGCAAACTGGCAGAATCCCGCTTCCTCCCGTCGTTGCCATCGCCTATGAAATCCTTTGCAAGAATCGCAGCGCTGCTGCTTGCTGCGCTGCTCGTCCTCGTTGCAGCAACCTTCTTCTGGTACCGCAGCGCCAGCCAGCCGCAGGTCAGCGGCAGGCTGCAGATGAGCGGCTTGCAGGGCGCCGTCGACATCGTGCGCGATGCGGAAGGCATTCCGCACATTTACGCGAAGTCGGCGCATGACGCCTACTTCGCGCTGGGCGTGACGCATGCGCAGGACCGCCTCTGGCAAATGGAAATGAACCGCCGCATTGCGTCCGGCCGCATGGCCGAGGTGCTGGGGCCGGCCGCGCTGGACACAGACCGCTTCCTGCGCACGCTGGGCGTGCGCCGCAATGCCGAGGCGATCGTGCGCAACCTGGCGCCCGACGCCCGTGCCGCACTCGATGCCTATGCCGAGGGCGTCAATCGTTATCTCGAACAGCGCTCCGGCCCGCTGCCGCCCGAGTTCCTGCTGACCGGTGCACCGGCACCGGCGCCGTGGGAGCCTGCCGACTCCATCGCCTGGCAAACCATGATGGCATGGGACCTGAGCGCGAACTGGACCCAGGAGTTGCTGCGCATGCGGCTCGCGCAGCGCATGGACATGGCGCACATCCAGGCCTTCCTGCCGCCTTACCCGGCCGACGCCCCGCTGCATACGCAGGACTACACCGGTCTTTACCGTTCCTTGGCCGGCACGGCCGCGCAACTCGAAAAAGTGTCACGCATTGCGCCGCCGTCGCTGATCGACGGCATGGGGTCGAATAACTGGGTACTGGGCAGCCGCCGCAGCGCGACCGGCAAGCCGCTGCTGGCAAACGACCCGCACCTGGGCCTGAGCGCGCCGGCGCTATGGTATTTCGCCCACCTGTCCGCGCCTGGCCTGAATGTCATCGGCGCGACGCTGCCGGGCATCCCTGCTGTCACATTGGGCCACAACGACCAGATCGCCTGGGGCCTGACCAACACCGCGCCCGATGTGCAGGACCTGTTCATCGAACAGATCAACCCGGACAACGCAGCCCAGTACCGCACTCCAAACGGGTGGGCCCAGTTCGAGCGGCGTACCGAAACCATCCACGTAAAAGGGCAGGCGGACGTGCAGTTGACGGTGCGTGAGACCCGTCATGGTCCTGTTATTACCGGCGCGCTGCCGCTTGCGGACCGGGCGCCGGTAGATGCCCGCACCCATGTAATCGCGTTTTCCTGGACGGCCTTGCGTTCCGACGACCTGACTTTCCAGGCCAGCCTGCGCCTGAACCGGGCACGCGACTGGGAACAGTTCCTGGCTGCCATGCGCGACTTCAGCGCACCGCAGCAGAATGTGGTGTACGCGGATGTCGCCGGCAATGTCGGCTTCATTGCGCCGGCGAGGGTGCCGGTACGCCGTCGCGACAACGACCTGAAGGGGCTTGCGCCGGCGCCGGGCTGGGAGGAGCGCTACGACTGGACCGGTTTTATTCCCTTCGATGAATTGCCGCGGGAATTTAACCCGCTGTCGCAGCAGATCGTCACTGCGAACCAGAAGATCGTCGGCCCGGCATACCCGTATTTCATTACGAGCGAATGGAGCTTGCCCTTCCGTGCGCAGCGGATTTCAAGCCTGCTGGACGCGAAGCCATTGCACGATCTCGACAGTTTTGCAACTATCCAAAAGGATGTAGTCTCACTGGCGGCACGCGAGCTGCTACCGCTGCTCGCGCGTACCACGACAAAGTCCGACCAGGCCCGCGACGCGCTTGTCGCACTCAAGCAATGGGACGGCAGCATGGATGCAGCCAGGTTCGAACCATTGGTCTACAACGCATGGATGCGCGAGTTGTCGCGGCAGCTGTTTGCCGCCCCGCTGGGGGAGTCACTCATGAAGGATTACTGGGAACAGCGCAATATTCACCAGCCGACTGCCGAAGCATTGCGCACCATGGAGACGGGTAACCTGTGGTGCAGTGGAACGCAGGCGCAAGGCGGCTTGCCGCGATGCGCCGACGTGATGAGCGCGTCCCTTGAGAGCGCACTGGCGGACTTGCGCACACGCTATGGAGATACAATGCAGGACTGGCAATGGGGAACCGCGCATCAGGCCTTGTCCGAGCACCGTCCGTTCTCGAAAGTGCCGTCGCTGGCGAAGTATTTCGACATACGCGTGCCATCGCCCGGCGACACCTATACGGTCAATGTCGGGAGGCACAACCTGCGCGACGAAGCTGCGCCGTTTACGAATCACCATGCAGCAAGCTTGCGCGCGCTCTACGACCTTTCCAACCTTGAAAACTCCCGGTTCATCCATTCGACCGGGCAGTCGGGGAATGTGCTGTCGCCGTTGTATGGCAACTATGCGCAACGCTGGACGGATGTCGCTTACCTGCCCATGCGCACCGTGCGTACCGAGGTGGAAAAGGGCGGGCTGGGCACGCTGTCCCTGCATCCTTGACAAAGAACCGCACGGAAACTGGGCGCTGTGGGCTGAACATGTCCCAGCCCCAGCCCTTAAGGGCACCAAGACCTCATGTTATTTCCGCCTGGCCGCGAGGCATCAGGCGTGGATAGCATGTTGATCGGCACCGGGTGCATCGGATCGACGTTCATCGTAGACCGTTGGCAAGACATGGACCGGGGCAGGAATGACTGCGCCCTGGGCGGCGCTAAGGCAATTTGCCGGCCATCCTGCCCGGAAGCGGCCAGCTAGATCTCGCTGTTCAGCAGGTCGTCCAGGTCGTTCAGGTCGTCAATCAGCGTTCGTCCGGCAGGTTGGAGCGTGCCAACCTGCCGTGACTTGGCGTGAGCCTTTTCATCAGCAAGTTGCGCTATCCCCGACGCACATGCTGTTTCCATGGCGGCCAGGCTGTCCAACAGTGCCTCCCTTGTCAGCGTCGCGATCTTGCTGAAGCCCGGTGCTGCGTCCGCTGTGCCTTGCGCTGCCACGACAGTCCGGTATTCGGCAATGCTGAAAACGAGGCTCGACAGGTAGGCTGGCAATTCGTCCACGCCGGCCGACTCGAACGCCATTTCGAGGACGAGCACCTCGGTCTCCAGCTTCTTCTGCGCATTGGTCATCGCCATTGCCGGGTCGCTGTTTCCGGTTTTCGCCTTCCCGCTGGCTGCCGCACGTTCGCGTTGCACGCCGGTGTAGGCAGCTGCAGCTTCTTTCTGGGCCTGGGCTGCAATCGACAGTTCGACCCTTGAAAACATTGTCGATGACGACCCATGTCCGGACAGGCTCGCACTTGTCGGTAGACCGTTGCCGCCGACGAGTTGGCCGTCCTGCCCATAGTCGCAGTCGGTGAAGGTAAATTCGGCCGGACCCGGGACAGGCGCAGGATGGCTCGCGGCGGCTGGCACAGGTAATGGAGAAGGTGGGAAAGCGTTCGTCGCGCTCCCGGTAGGGTCGTGGCTGGCCGACGTCGGATGGAGAGGCGCCCCCAGCTGCGTTCTGCTGCCGATGTCCGGAAAACTGTTGGACCGCCACTGCGGAGCCGATGCGCTCTGCGGCAGTATGGAGGGTCGAAGAAGGTTTTGAGGTAAGGCGGAGGCCGAGGCTGCTGGTTCGGAAGCAAGCTCCCCCTCGACTTGCGGCTTGTCCATATCCTCTGCCAACGATCCGGTCCGGGGCGAATCCGGTGACGAAGCCGTGTCACGGCGCTGCAGTGCATCCTTGGCCATTGCGCTCAGGTCCGCCACGGCGCGCGACGATTTGATCAGTGGATTACGCGGCGACGTGTTTCCGCGGGCGGAACCAGGGGGCGTTGCGGTTTTCTGCCGCTTTTGCACGTGTTCGGCAGTTACGCCAGGTCCGTCCGCGCCATCGAGCGCGCGTTTATGGCTTCGCACCTCGGTAATGGAGCGCTCGACCCTGGACTTGCTCCGGGACGACGGCGAGGACGGTGCGCTGTCGGGAAAATCTGTGTCGAAGCTATCCTTGTGCAGGGCCGCCTTGAGGTTCAGGCTGAGCATGCCCGGACTCGCCGTCCTGGTCGGCGAGGCGGCAAGTTTCGGGATCGCTACTGAATGCCGTGCGGACTTGGGCAACTTGGTGGTTTTTGGGGTGGCGGCGCCATTGTCGCCAGTGCTGGCGGTAACTGCTGGAATCATGCTTCTGCCTTCTGTTTGATAGGAAATGGGGGATGATCGGGGCCTCGACCCGGACGGTCAGGCATTTTGGTTCGGATGTCCTTGACGCGTACGGCTGCTCGATGCCCCTGCCTGCAAAATTACAGCTGATGTCCGGCGTCGTCCGTATTGGCCAGCGTCGCATCGGCGGCGGTGCCGAAGACGGCAGGAAGCGGCGAAAACAGCGCTGTCCTGCCGCTACGGAGGAGTGCGTCATCGGGGAGTTGCGTGCCGAAATCAGGTGGCGCGACGAACAGCTGGCTACGTGGGCGTGGTTTTGGTTGGGGGCTGATCACCCTCGCTTTACGTGGAGACGACTTCGATGTCGGTGAGCGCGGCGCAGAATCTCCTGCGCCCGTGACCGGACTGCGTGTTTCCTGTTCCGCCTTCAGCGAAGGTGCTGGCTGGTAGGACGGCGGGGAAGCCAGCACGCCCGTTGTGGCGGCAAAGGTGGTAGTAGTAGTTGCTGTCGTACTGATACTGGCACTGACCGTGGTGGTCAGTGCTGCCGGAGGCATAATGGACGGCGAAACGATGCCGTAAGCCTTTTGCCGCTTGGGTGATGTCTCGGCCAGAACCGGACTGTCCGCATCCCCCTGTGCCCGTTTCCTTGATTCGCGCGTCGGGGTGCTGCGGGCAGCCTTGTGCGCCTGCTCGTTGGCAGTCGGTGAAACCGGTGGAGTATCGTTGTCATCGCCATCGCGCGCCTTGCGCTTGCGCTCCTTTTCCGACGCCGCTGCGGCTGCCTGTGTCTTGGCCTGCAACAGCATTCTCGTCAGCGTCCTGCCTAGCGCCACGCAGGTAGCGCGCAGGGCCGTCCTTTTGGCCGCGCCAAGGGACGACTCGGGAATATCGTCGATCTTGCCAAGCATCAAGACCTGATTCGACTTGGCTGCGGTGAGATAGAGCCTGCATTCTTCCGACGCACAGCGCTTGAAACTGGTCTCGGCGCTGAGCACGCTCTGCTTGATGTTCGTTTGCAACTCACCGATCACGGCTGGCAGCGCCGACGTCCGGGCTGCCTTCGACGCAGGTTGCACCTCCTCGCGCAGGCTGTCGAAGTCGCGATCGATCGCATAGAAGTCATACATGCGCAGCGCGGCATTGAGTTCTGGGTGAGGGTCGGGGCTACGCGGCGTCAGCCGGATCTGCTCGCTGCGTGGAGAAGTGGTGCTTTCGGGGTTGACTGACTGCGGCCTGTGGGGGGAGCTGACCGAGCCTGCTATCAGGTGCGGGCCTGGACTGTTACTGGGATACATTGCGACTCCTGTGGGTTGATGAACGAGCTTGTCGATTCACTGTTGGAAAGGCGGTTCGCACCGTTGTGCGATAACTTTCCGATCCGACAAATCGGCTCGCTATGTAACCCGTTAACTGGTGCGGTTCCGGGAGTCACAGGGACGCGGTGGGCAAATCCATGGGGCGGGGGGAGGTCGCGCAGCGACAGTTGCCGTTGCATTAAGCCCCGCGCAGCGACAGTTGCCGTTGC
>CAUQYP010000013.1:0-43400 GCA_963522035.1 uncultured Noviherbaspirillum sp.
GCCATGCGCGCTGCGGCGGCGGCTGCCGGCGGCCACGCGACCTTGTTCCGGGCTGGCGCCGCGCCGCTGGCCCGCGACGCCGTGTTCCATCCGCTCACGCCGGCAGTCGCCGGCATACAGCGCCGCCTGCGACAGGCTTTCGACCCGGCCGGGATCTTTAATCCGGGCCGACTGGGACTAGACAACTGACATGCAAACGAATCTCGCTGATTTCATCAAGGACACGCCCGAGGGGCGCGAAGCCGACGCCATCCTGCGCGCCTGCGTGCACTGCGGTTTCTGCACCGCGACCTGTCCGACCTACCAGTTGCTGGGCGACGAGCTCGACGGCCCGCGCGGCCGCATCTATTTGATGAAGCAGGTACTGGAAGGCAAGCCGGCCACCGCCAAGACCCAGTTGCACCTGGACCGCTGCCTGACCTGCCGCAACTGCGAAACCACCTGCCCGTCGGGCGTGCAGTACGGCCGCCTGGTCGACATCGGCAGGAAGATCGTCGAGGACCAGGTGCCGCGCTCGCCCGCCGACCGCGCCTTGCGCACGGCGCTGAAGGAAGGCTTGCCGCGGCAATGGGTGTTCGGCCCGGCGATGAAGGCGGGGCAGCTGGTGCGGGGCTTCCTGCCGGCGGCGCTGAAGAACAAGGTGCCGAAGCGGCAGGCCGCCGGCATCTGGCCGCGGCGCGAGCATGCACGCAAGATGCTACTGCTGGACGGCTGCGTGCAGCCGACCATGTCGCCCAACATCAACGCCGCTACCGCCCGCGTGCTCGACGCGCTGGGCGTGCAGTTGGTCGTCGCGCCGCGTGCCGGCTGCTGCGGCGCGATCCGCCATCATTTGAACGACCACGACGCCGCGCGCGACGACATGCGCCGCAACATCGACGCCTGGTGGCCGCATGTGGAGGCGGGCGCGGAGGCGATTGTCATGACCGCGTCCGGCTGCGGCGCGACCGTGAAGGAATACGGGCACCTGCTGGAGCAGGATGCGGCCTATGCGGCAAAGGCCAGGCGCATTTCGGAACTGACGCTGGACCTGTCGGAAGTGATGCCGGCCTTCGAAGCCGAGCTGCTCGACAAGCTGCGCGGCAAGGCGGTGGACAAGCGCGTGGCATGGCATCCGCCCTGCACGCTGCAGCATGGGCAGAAGATACGCGGCAACGTCGAAAGCCTGCTGCGCGCCATCGGCGTGGATGTGCAGCTATGCGCGGACAGCCATTTGTGCTGCGGCTCGGCGGGGACTTACTCGGTGCTGCACCCTGAACTGGCTTATGCATTGCGCGACCAGAAGCTGGCGAACCTGAATGCGACCGACGCGGAAATGATCGTGTCGGCGAACATCGGGTGCATTACGCATTTGCAGTCAGGGACGGCGACGCCGGTTGGGCATTGGATCGAGTTGGTGGATCGGGCGTTGGGGTGAGGGTTACTGCGCCGCCCGGCGGCGGCGTAGTGGGGTGCTGAACTCGATGATGCGGCTAGCGCCAGCTGATTTTGCCTCGGTTTCACGTGCAGTTGGTCCTGCAGCCTTCATCATGTTTTCAATTGGCATCAGAGTATGGTAACTGATGTTTCAGGGGCGACGTTGTGGCCATTCTCGGAAATCTGCATGCCATTTGGTTCCGGCTTGAATTACGGAATTCATGGAAATCGCTCTAAAAAACCATAGCCAGAAATCCTAATCCCTTACTTGGCAGAGTCGTGCAACCAAGCATTAAAAAATTGTTTGGGCGCATGGGGATTCTCTTGCCACTTTTTTCCGTCATTTAATCTTCCGATTTATCGGAAGACTTATTCATCTGAATGTCATTGCTCGTTAACTGGATATCACGCATTTTCATATGGTAACTAGTGCTTACCTTAAAATCTTCTTTATAATGGTTGCCACTGCCACGTAACCACCAGTTGCAGACTTTATCTGCTACCTCAGTAGGCTTAGCCACCGCTCTTGCTGCTTGTTTTGCTGCTTTTCTCGCAACTATGTCTACGGGGTGACGCCTAACCTGGATCTGGGAATCATAAGGTGCGGAAAAAGCTTTTTCAGATACCATGATGCTCAGATTTGGCGAAACCGCTTTTTTCAGTTCGGCAAGACCTTTAGTGCTGACATAATTACCTCTGATGTCAGCAGTCCTGATCGACGGATGCCCATTTAGAGCTATCGCTATCTCCTTTGCATTTTTAGGCTCAACTCCAGCATAAGATAAATCAATTGCTTGCAAAGTTTGATTTGCTGCCAGTAGGTCTGCGACGTTGTCTGCTGCCTCCTTATTGTCGAGTCCGCCCTCAATCTTTAAATACTCGGGTGAGGTGCTCAAGCATTCATTTTTTTTAACCGATACACTAACTTCATCTTCTCCAAAGAAGAATTCGATCCATACTGCCCGCAAAGCGGTAGCTGCATAATCTTTTTTCAGGTCATTTAGCAAAATCCCAACTGTCTCGAAATCCTCTACTTTTGGATTGGAGATGCAAATATGCAAAGCAATTTTTAATGCCTCTATTGATTTAAGCTCATCCCTGAGCGATGCTACTGGTAAGTCATCGAGACATTTGCCTCTCATCTTAATTTTTAAAAAATTTATTTTTTCACTAGATTTCAATACAGCGAGCAATAGAGGGTCGAAAGATGGATAGCGCGAGTAATACCAAACCGTAATGTAGCCTTCTCTATCAACAAATCTAGCAATATTTTGAATGACCTGGTTGGGGTTGTCGTCGCCCAAAATTCTATTTGCGTCAAAAATTCTATTTACCTTCATGCCGACATAATTACCCTGTATCGCCATGAGCATTGGCAAATTTCTTTGGCCTGACGCTGACTCGCCAATTTGCTTCCACAATTTCTTGCAAGTAGCAGCTAAATCCAGAATCGTTACAACAGGTATTTCGCGCAAAATTTGAGGCCAGATGTCAGAGGGTAATGGTTGATCCATGTTCCTTAGCTTAATTACCGGTTTCTGCAGACGAGCAACCCGGATAGCTAAATTTTTAGTCAGACCGTTATTTTCAATGACAAGACATGAATTAGTAGCTATCTCCCTGATAGTAGCTATCTTGCTGATGGCCAATTCACGGGTGGTTGGAAAATATATTTTGAAGGTTCCTCCATCACTGGATTGGTCAGTTTCGGTTGATTGTGAGTTGCGATTCGCGGCTGTTAGGTACATATGCTTAATCTTTAAATAAATAAAAAAACATCCGCACGTAACAGCGAGAACACCAGGAAACAGGAGTGCCGCATCCAGCGCGGGCCTGGCCTTCGGTGCGGCCATCGCAGGGCTCAGGCGCCTTCGCTTTCGTCCTCCAATTTTGCGTAGCCCTTCTTGTCTGGGGTTGTCGAACCGCTCTTTTTTGCCAGCTTTTTCTGGCTTTTTAATTCATAACTTACTCCTTGCCATGAACCGGTCCTAGGCATTGGCGATCCATCCGGGTTTTTTGGCAGATTGTAATCAATGAATTTGGATGGCGTGATGCTATCTGATCTTGCAATATACTTTGGCATCTTTTTAGGCTTCGTTTCAGACTTTGGTGTGCCCATGCCATTTGGTTTTAATATTGGCGTCACTGCCTTTATTGCAGATTGCAACGGTGTCGGATTTTCTGTTCTTTTTTGCTTTTTTTGCGCCCATCTATTCATCATCGCAGTATTCTCATCCATTGCACGAAGACTCCAATGAGATTTGGAGATAACGCCTTTAAGATAGCTCCTTGTATCATCCTCATGATATCTTTCGGATTCTGTTTTTATTTCGCTTGGCGGGAGGTTATTTCTTTTAGCATGTTCTCTATCCGCCAGGATCTTTTCTTCTTTGGCAATAGCTTCCTCAGCTATTTTGTAGTTTAACAATGACGCTTCGTGAAGTTCGTTCTCTGCTTTTTTTCTTTCATTTTCGTCCGGAAAAGCTTTAATCCATTGTTTTTGACGTTCTCTTCCCTTTTTTCTTTCTCCTTTGCGGCTTTTAACACGTCCTTCTCGAATGGATCTCCATTAGGTTTAAAGCAGGCCTTGTAGTACGCTGTCGCGTATTCCCTCAAAACATCCACATGTAATAGCCAGTTGTATCTTAAACGTTTGCGAAACATTCTGGCGCATCTCATATGGCCGTGATCGATTGCGCGTGTGTAGCCATTAATATATCTATCTCTGCGCGATGGGTCATTCATCTTTGAAGAAAAAACTTCGCCCATTATCAGGGCTATCGATTCAGAGTAGACAAATGTGCTAACCTCGGTATCGTTAAATTTAACTTTCGGGGTGCCCCAGACATTTTCCAGTTGCTGACCCAGATAGTTAAAATGCATTAAAACTGCCTTGGCTCGATCGTAATCGCCTGCCGCCATAATCATGTGAAACGCAGTTGCGTTATCGCTATGCCTGTAGGACTGTAGGATATGCACTTTTTCGCTTCCGCAGAGAGTCACGTTTGTCAGGATAAATGTGAGGAAATGAAGCATCATGTCAATCGATCCGAGTTGCGCCATGGTGAAAAACGCTCCGTCTCCATTGAATCCTGGATTTTTGTCCAATGTGCGGCTTCTACAGTTAAAAAGTTCGAAGAAGTGATTGGCATGTATGAATCGAAGGACGGTATTTTCGTAATCCTCCAACGCCTGTTGATTTTTTTCCAGAATAATTACCTGAAGCAGCGGAAGCCGACTGTACAGAAAACTGTTATGGCGCTCCTTGCATACGCGTTTTATCTCATCTCGCTGCTTCTGGGTGAAAAGGCCTTGAATCTTACTGCATAGTTCATCTCTTTTATGTAGTCGTAGTTCTGCGAGTGAAGAAATTTTTCGGGTGGAAAGGCCTGCAAGCTTATTGCATAGTTTATCTATTATAGGTAGTCTATTTTTTGTAGCTGAGGAAATATCGTTCATCAACTTTCGCTGTTCTTCGTCGTTCAAAGTATACGACCGGATAATCGTGTCGAAAAACATCCAGTCTGTGTCATCGCGCAAAACCGAATTGCCATAAAGGCTGTGAAACTTTTCTCGCAACCCATGACGTTGATTTGGTGTCAGTTCCCACAAAAATTCTTTTAATGCATCAAATCTACATTCATCTTTTTCTTCTTCAGACTTTTTTCTGTTCGTCTCAAAGTTTGTCTTCGCGATTTGTACTTCGCCTTTTTTCTCCGTATTCAGCAGGTATAAGCGAACTACTTCTGCATAATATGCATCTTGTTCTTCGTCGGAAGTAGTTTTGGAAGAAATAGGTGTTATATCGCCAAACAATCCTTTAATCTTGGAGGCGTCATCGATATGCGCATATCGTTTGTCTGTAAAAAGTAGTTCGAAGCGGTTAACTCCCGGTTTTACCTCATATTTATTTAATGCGCGTTCGCGCATCATCAATTTTATTTGTCGGAGTTCCCTGAGTGTCGCTGGTCTTTTTCCGTGTTGGGCCGGGCCTTTCGCAGTAATTCTTTTGAATGGCGCTTCGACCGCATACTTTCGCACTATGTCAGCTTCCCGTAGCCCTAGTTTGGGCTTTACGACGCTGGAAGAAGCTGGCTGAACAACTTGCTTGCCTTTTTTGCGTTGAGGCGGTGTATTGGGTAGCCCGCCATGGGCGTTATGCGACTTTTCGGGAAGGACGGAGGGACTACCGTTATAGATCAGCTGGTGAACACCGTCCGACGAATGATGGCCAATCGGCCTGTCCCAATCCGGTCGTCTATCTTGGGGCAAAGTTTTTTTTACCAGCGGCAAGGGATGGTCGTCATCTGAACTGGTGGCCACAAGTGACGAACTCACGGATGAGTCGCTCAATGCATTTTTTTTGGTCGTACCACGGTGGAGTGTGTCAGGCGGCCGACGCGTTTCGTGGTGATTCGTGGGCGAATTTATGGGCACTTGCGTTAGGGCAGCGGACGGCTGGTTAGGAGGCGCGGATGCCGCTGAAAGGCCGGATGATCTTACTGAAAGGACAGATGTGGCTGTCGCTGCCTGGGCGCGGTGCGCGGTCTCGGCGTTTAACAAAGGTAGCCGTTCGCTCTGCGCACGGACGCTAGGTCGGGCATCCTCGTCGTCTGTCGACGATTCGGCGCCGTCTGGAGATAACGATCCGTACCCCCCTAATTTTTCGGGTTTGGCTTTGTCGAAAGCGGACGAGGCGCGTACCTTGAAAACGAATCTCCTGCCGCCTTCTGACACATCAGATGCATATTCTGAGCTGGAGCATGAGTTCATAAATCTTCCCTCGTAGGTGCTGCCTGAATTGATAAGCTATGATGAGATCGCCAGGGTCAGTTGGGTAACCGGGTCAGAAAGGTGATTCATACCGTAAAGCCAACAAGTTGTTAATAGATCCGGTTTTTGCGTAGAAACGTGCGTGGCACATTTAAAAATGACCAGTTGTTTTAAAAGCGTTTTCTTTTCTTTAGAAATTTTTCCCAAGAAATGCGATACAAGAAAACGCAGTTATGCCGCTTGGCGCTTGCCGCGCGCGTCATTGTCGTATTAAGACAGTAACGCGCAGTGGTGGAGCTTTCGGCTGACCTGCTGCTGTCTGGTCAGACCTCATCCTCAGAGCTTGAAACCGATAGGAAATCGACTTTTACTGCTTGGCTTTTTTCGTCCTCGGCGTTGCTGGGGAATTTCATCGGCGTTCCTGGCGTGCCTCCGCCAATTCCGGTTGGGTTCCGAACGGCTGGCGTCTTTCCGGCACCCGGATTCAGCGTATTCTTATACTTGTCCTTGCCTGTCTTCTTGAAACTCAGCACATCCATCACGCCCGCTACTAGACCCATGATCGCCGAAACGATTATCTCCAGCTCCTTGCGCAGTCCGAAGCCAAGAATCAGGATAATGGGCGAAAGGATAAGCAAGCCCAGTTGTTGCGTCAGGCTGTCATTTGAACTTGCAAAAGCCGGGAGTACGAAGGTACTGAATAATGCTGACGGCATCAAACAACCTATTTTTGCGAAAAAACCACTGATGGTCTGTCGCAGTTTACCCGCCACTTCACCACTGTCGCTTTCACCTAAAAGTGTTTTCCCCCGAAACAGGCACAGGAACTCATAAAGCAGGGAGCGCCAAAATTCCGACTTCTCGATTGCCTTATCCATATCGGCTTTCATGAACGCAATGACGCGTGCCGTCTTTTCAACAACAGCTTCAAGGTTACCTTGTTCTATATCTACTTTTGCTTCTTCCAGATATTTTTCGGCAAGTGCATACTTGGCTTTTTCTTTTTCGAATTCCGCCTTCCAAATTTCCCGGGACTTCACGAGGGTCTCTCCGCGCTCCCTGTCCAGCGGATGGGCCGCCTTATACTGACAGCCCCGAATTCCCTGGAAACCCAGCGCGGCGGTTCCACCCGCGCATAGTCCGGCAAACGCCAGACTTCCGAGCGAAACTGCCTTGCCTGGAAGCGTGGCCAGAAAACCTGGATCCGGTAGAAGTCTCAAAGAAACATTGCGGATGATATAAGTCAGCGTAAAGGTATGGCTCGGCAGGTCATCCGACAACACCTTGCCCGCCCAGGCTCTGAACACCTCGTACTCTTTCAATATTTCAAACGCGGTCATTACCTTGCCGTCGCGGATGAATTTTTTTGGATTAAGTCCGGCTAATTGGCGTACCCAGTCCTGTGAAGAGCGCATTGCCATGTACATGATGTCGGGGTAACTTACGTCGGCATGTGTGTTCGACCAGCTTGTGGCACGCATCATCGGTGGAAACCGTTCGCAAAGCGTCCAGCAAATGCCAATGACTAAAGGCGATAGCAATGGCGTGTTCAAGGCACTTGCCAATAGGGTGCCTGTGCAAAATGTGAGCAGGTAAGACAATGCCCCGGAAGACGCGGTCAATAGCTCTTTTCTGAGCCCATCCTTGTAATAATCGATGTCGGCATTTATCAATGTTTCCAGAATTTTGTTCGCCTTAAGCAACGCGTCTTTTTCTCCTGGATATTTGTCGAATCTGGAACTTTCGCCATCAATCGCTTTTTTTAGGTCTGTTTGAATCATTAAATAAAGTTGTTTTGCATTCAGTGAGGCCGGTCCTAAACCATTTTCTTCGACGATGCCATCCTTAAGATGAATTGGTTCGTCAACGCGGGCACCACGCTCTGCAAACATGCCTGCCGCCCGATTCCCACTGAGAACACGAGGACTGTTGTTAGTCGGCTTAGGAAATGCGCTGTCATCGGTCCCGTCGATGTTGTTGCCTCCGGACTCGCTTACTGAATCCGAGGAACTGCTTGATTCAATAACTTGGGTATTCCGTCTACCTACCGTGTGGGTGTCCATGCGCTTATCCTTTTATCGAATATGTTGGCTGCAGCCAAAGCGCCGGGGTGCGCAATGCGCCGCGAATCTGGGTGTGGTCGTTGCAACCGCAATTGGCGCTTGCAACGAATAACTTGGTACACCGGTCGTGGCGCATGCCTTGTGAGCGTGCGGTTGGCGGATAACGCCGACCGGTAATCTGGATGAGAGCGGCCTAGGTAACGCGAGGAAAGATGCTGTTCCGCAATGGTGCGGTGCACTAGACTATTAAATTCCTTACCATGCAGGTTCATTGGTCGATCACCGGTCTCACCGCTGGCTTCTCGCAATTACCGATGTAAATCAGACTAAAAATGAACTTATTTATGTTGCAAGTCGCTAAGGCAGCCATTCACTACCAGGAGCCTTGCACATGGACAAACTTGCACATCCCGCCTCATCGCATACGGCCTTGACAACCCCCGCCCCGGGGCTTGAACAGATGCCGCCAGATGTGCTGCAGCACATCCTGCATTACCTGCCGATCAAGGGCGCCCGGAATGTGTTCAGGCTGCTGTCCCAGGGTTATCTGGCAAGCACCGACTATCTACGCGTTGCCGGCTTGGTGCGGGCGCGCATCAGGAGCATGGCTGCGCAAACAACGCAGGCCCAGGCCTTGCAGCGCTTTACCGTTCTGGCCCATGACTGCATGGACCAGAGGCTGCCGGCCGGGACGACAAGCTCGCTGCTTATGGAACTGGTCGATCTGCTGCCGGCGCTTCCCACTGCCGATCTGCCGACGGCGACGCGTCTGGTGCTGGCTTCCAGCAAAATGCTGGGGGAGAGGGCAGGGCATGAAGTCAGGGAACGGTGCATGGAGCGATGCATTACGGCCTACCAGCACCGCAGTACAACGGAAGCGCAGTTGCCAGGCTTCGTGCCGGTGGACGACGAGGAAGCGGCGCTGGCCGCCAGGCACTTCAACTACGGCCTCGATCGCACTGTCGCGTCGACCGGACAAATGCTGAGCCATATGGAGAACCTGTGTTCTGCGCTGGGCTGGGCGGAAAAAGTCGCCGATGCCGACGAACGCGTTCGTCTGCTGAGCAAGATGTGCCGTCATGGCGTGACTACGTTCATCATGTTCAACCTGATGGACGAGGAGTTCCGCCAGCGCGGCGCCCTCCCACGGGCGCAGGCCCTGCGCAGCAAGCTGGCCCAAACCACCATGCGGATCTTGCCGGCGCAGCCGATCCAGGCGCAGGCTGCGCTGCTCTCGCTTGCGCTGGAAGTGTCGGCGAAGGACCGTGATGCGTACCGCCTGGCTGTGCAGGCCGCTTGCCGCCTGGTCCGGAAAACGCCGGACGACACATTGCTTGCGCACTGGAAGACTACAGCCAAGGCGCTGTATCGCGCCGGTGTCGTGAAGGCGCTGACGCTACGGGCCAGCGCATGGCCAGACCTGCAGGGAAGGGCCACCATGTTGCGCCAGCTCGCCGGCGCGGCTTATGACAAGGGCGATTTCAGCGAAATGGATCGCCTCTGCGCGATGGTCACTGTGCTGCTTCCACCCAGCATCGACACGATATGCGACCTTCTGGACCAGCATGCCGATGCCGTTGGCCAGGCGCGTGTTGAATTTATCGTGTGCGAACTTATTCCGTCGGTGATTGCCCTGCCGACAAGCGTACATGGAAGGTTTACGTTGGTCGTGATGACCTCGCGCTACCTATTCGATTATTACGAATCCGATAAAGGGTTTATCGGCGAACCACAGTCGCGTGCAGAACTGGGCAACTGCCTTGCTAGTTACAAGAAACTGATCGCAGCACTGTTCGGCACTTCGATGCCGGACGACGAACTTATGCGCCGCCGGATGAGGTATATCGCCGAGGAGTTGCTGGACCTTGCTTACAAATTCCGATCCGGCACGCCGTTCAGCGCTCGCGCGGCGATGAAGTTTAAACTCATTGCGTTGCTGGAGCCTGTCGTTCGCCGATTTCGTTCAATGCAAGCAAGCACCGAAGCCATAGACGACAGTTCCAGCGTATCCCAGAGCCCTTCAGCACCCGCCGCTCTGGAGCGTTTGCCCGACGACCTACTTCACGCAATTCTCCATTACCTGCCGGTAAAAACAGCGCGCAACGCATTCAGGCTCATCAACCGCAACTACCTTGCCGGCACCGACTACCTCCGCACTGCCGGCAGGGTGCAAACCCGTATCAGGAACAAAATAGCGACCGAGTCGTGGGAGCAGCTTGAAAAACACCTTGCAAGCCTGATCACCGATTGCATGAACAGCGCTTTTCCGTCCGCACTGAAGCATTCTCTGCTGATGGAGCTGGTCGGCACATTGTCGCAACTGCCTGCGACATTGCACGCCGATGCGATGCAGTTCGTGCTGGCGCAATGCAACGCGATCGGCAAGCAGTGCGGGCCAGCCACCAGGCAGGCGTGCATGACGCTGTGCATTCATGATTACCAGCGCAGGTCGGAATGCGCGCCGCAGCTGGAGAAGTTCTGGCCGGTCACCGACGAAGAGGTGCGCATTGCCGCCGATTTTTTTGATGCAGACATCGACCCTGCGTCCGTTCCATTCCCACAGCTTCTTAACCACCTGGACAGCCTGCTTGCTGCGATGGATAGCGCAAATGGCATGCAGGACAGCCAGGCGGGCGACCGTGCCTTGACCATGTTGTGCAATCACTGCACCGATACGTTCATCGTGATCGAAGGCGGTACGGAAATACTGCGAAAAAATGCCGGATGGGAGCAGGTTGCCAACCTCAAGGCCGCGTTCGCAAGCAAGGCTTTATTACTTTTCCCGGGCAAGTCGGCGGCTTGCCAGGCCGCGCTTCTTTCCATCACGCTTGCCTTCGCCGGGAAAAATTCGGCGATGTGCAAGCAGGCCGAAATGGATGGCCGCGATCTGATCAGGGCCATTCCGGACACCTCGCTGGCGCTTGCGCTATCGGCCGTGGCAACGAGCCTGCTTCGCCACGATATCGGCGAACAACTGGTCGAGCGCGTGGATGCCTGGCCCGCACCTGCCGAACGACTGGCCATGCTCAGGCAGTTGGCCACGCTCGCCTGGGAACAGGGGGCGATGCCGCAGATGGAGCGGATCTGCGCCCGCATTTGCAAGCTTGAGCCGCCCGACCCCGTGGCCTTGCAGGCGCTAGTGCAGGCGAGCATGTCCAGGCCTGCCGCCGAGCGGATCGACTGCGCTACCCGGGACGTCATTCCTTACCTGCTATGTGTTCCCAGCGGGTTGCCAGGGCTCGCGGCATTCGATGCAATGCTCGAGCTGATCAGGGCTGTGCCGGAACTCAAGCCCGGGATGAAAGCGCAACAGCGCTGGACGGCATTGCGGCAGTACGCGATCGATGCCAAGTTGCGCATGCTCACCGTGCACTACAGCAGCAACGAACGGGAGCTTGAACACAGCGCCAACGGTGCCAGTTCGCCTGCTGTCGTTCCCTCGGCGACGATGAACCAGTTCATCGAGCTGGCGCGGCAACTATTTCAGCAACCTGGGGCGAGGAATGCAAAGCCCAATGAATAGCGTCCTGAAAACCTGTTAACCATGTTGCAGCGAACCACGCCGTGACCGCATGATGTGAACCTTATGCGGTGACGGCGTGGTCGACCTTTCCCGGTTTTCAGTCCTCCGCTTCGTGCGGGCAGCACCGCCGGGCAACGCCATGCGCCGCACCCAGCATGGTGTGCGCCGCTACCTCCAGCTCTCGCCGGACGACGAAGCCTGCCGCACCGATCATTGCGAACGGCGGCACCACGTAACCGAGCCAGCGTATCCAGGGCACTGACGACTTCACTGCCTCTGCGCCCAGTTGCGAAGTGGCCAGGCCCGGCAGCTGCGACAAGCCCTTGCCGATAAAGCTTGCAGCGGTATACAGCCCCTTGGCCGGCACCTCGGGGTCGATGCCTATGGCATGGCGCTTGGGCTGCAGCATGGCGCCCCACTCATAGAGCACAGAGCTGAGCAGCGTGGACTTGGCGACTGCCTTCTGGTGCCACAAGGTGAATGAGCGATGCAGCATGGCATACGCATGCGCCTGCTGCTTCGCCAGGTTTGGCGCCGCGCGCCTGGCGTCGATATCCTCCAGTATCATCCCGACGACCCGCGCCTCTTCCCGCCACAGCGCAGTGGTCCTGGTGACGGTTTCCTTGCCGCCGGTCTTGTCTGCCTGCCAGGACCGGAGCAGCTGTACACATTCCTGCAGGCAGGCGCCTGCGACCGCACCGCCAGCGGTGCGTAGGCCGGTCCGTGTCCATTTTCCGGCGTTGCTGTTGTCGTATAAGTCCGGATGGGTGAATTCGGGCAGGCAGTTGGTGGCGCTGTAGATCACGCTGTAGATGTGGCACGGCATGTCGTCGGTCATGTGCTTGCCACCCCACAAGGTGAGCCAGCTGGTGCGCGCAAGCCAGTCGGCAGCGTTGAGCCATTCGGTCTCGCTGCTGACCTTGTCTCGCCATGCGAATTTATGGTTGCGTTCCAGGTGGGAGGTGCCTTCCAGCGCCTCCCTGGCGGCACGCGCCTGCAGGCCTTGCCGGACCATGTAGAGGTCGAGGCAAGGGTTGGTGATGGTGGTGGCGCGGATCATGCTGACGAGGGGTTCGGCGAAGGTCCAGAGGGTGGTATTGACCGCGAGGCCAAGCAGGGGGCTCGATGTCAGCGTGCTGATTGCGCCACCAAGGCCGAAGGAGACCAGGTTGCCGGCGCCGCCAGCGACAAGGTTCCAGCCATGCTTGCCATAGCCGGCCTTTACCGCGGTTTCGAACGCGCCGAGCTTTTGCAGGTAGGCCGTGCGGGCAAGGCGGGTGGCGGGGCGCATCACGTCGTCGAGCAGCTGGGCCGGGTCCGCGGCTGAAATGAAGGCGCCGAGTTCCTCGATGACGGTGTTCAGGTCCTTGACGACCTGCCTGGTGTCGCCGCCGGCGGCATGCACCTTGTTCAGCCTGAAACTGGCAAGCTCAAGCTTGCGCCTGGTCTTGATCAGCTTGCGTTCCAGTGTCGCATCGAAGCCCGGGCCGGCGGCATTCCGGCTAGTCGAATGCGCGCTGGCCAGGGTCGTCGTGGCGCCCATGTGCTGCAGTTCGGCGCGGTCGTCATGCCGGTCGTCTTCCACCATGATGCTGGTGTCAGGCGCGCTGTCGCCGGCCGTCCTGCTGCGGTGTTTTTCCAGCATGGGCGTAGTGCTGCCGGAGCGGACGCGAGAGGGACTTTGCATCGCGTCAGGCCAGGTTCAGCATAGATGCGCCGTGCCCGCTCGCCTGGGCTGGTGCAGCCGCCGGATCGGACTGGCTGTCTTCGTCCAGCATGGCGCGCAGGCTGTTGGTCTGGGTTGCATACACCTGGAAAGCCTCGGCGAGTTGCGCAGCATCCAGTGTGTCGGGGTTCATGAAGTGGACAACGAAGAGCGCATTGCCGCTGCTCGGGTCAAGCGAGTAGACGCCGTTGGTCTTGGAACCTGATAACAGGTTCATGGCGAGCAGCTGTTCATATATCTCGGTGCGCGACATCTCGGGTATGGCGCCCATGTCGACATAGCAGAACAGCGTGTCGGGATTGGCCTGTTCGTCGAAGAAGAGGGCAATCTCGACGCCGTAGATTTCAATGCGTCCCTGTTCACCCAGGGCGTCGACATCGGGTTGTTGCAGTGCGACGCTCAGCTTGCGGCACAAGCTTCTGTATTCGGTTTCTTTCAAGATCTGCTCCGGAAATCATCGGCGCTTCCGTCATGTCAGGCCGATGGGGTGGGACGGTAGGCCGGCCCCGGGCGGCGCTGCATTGCGCCATACGGCGGCCTGGCACTTGCGCCATGCGCGGCTGAGTAACCCGATTACTGCTGCGGTTCAGCGTTTCTCCCTGGTGTGCGGGATCGAGCAGCTAGAACACGCTGTCGCTATCGCTGTCCGGATTGCTCATGACGCTCCTGTCGGCGATGGAGCCGCCGGAGGGGGCGGAAGGGCTTGCATCCGGATCGTTTTCCTCCGCATTCGTCGACAAATCGCTTTCCTCTTCGCTGCTGTCGCTTTCGTCCGGATCGTCGACGCTGCAGCAGCAGCCGGCCCGTATGGCGCTGGCAATGCCCTTGCAGGCGCCGAACAGGGAGCGGTACCAGTCCTGCATTTCCGTGCGCATTGCAAAGCCGGGCCATGTAACGAGGGTGAATGGCACTACCAGGTGCGCGATCATCCGGGTCATGCGCTCGGGCGACCTGGCGTAGGGCTGGCACAGGTAGGTGGCGGCCAGGCTGGGCAGCAGGGTCGTGGTCTTTCCAAGCATGTTGCACAGGGTATCGAGCCGCTTTCCCGGCATGTCCGGGTCGGTGCCGGAGGCCAGCCTTTTTTTCTGGAACATGACGCTGTACTCATACGCGATCGACCCGAACAGCGTCGACTTCGCGCTGGCCTTGGCGAGTTCCATTTCCACCTCGCGCAACTTGGCGCGCAGCAGCCGCGCATCGTTGTCCGGCACGGCGCCTCGGGCCAGCATGTCCTTGATGTCTTCGGCATACGACTTCAGGTAAAGCGCCTGCAGCTGCCAGTCGTGCAGCCGTTTTGTCACAACCTCCACACCACCGGTGCTGCCTGCCATGGCGCGCCGGATGCGCTGCCCCAGGAGTGCGGTGATCGCGCCGCTCAGGAAGCCGGCGCCGTACTGCGCACCCAGGTCGTTGCGCTTGCCCTCGGGCCTGGTACGGTCGAACAGGGCCGGGCCGTAGACGTCGCCGAGGACGTTCTTGACCGAATAGAGCACGGAGAAGGTAAAGAAGGGGAAGTCGTCCGACGACATCTTGTGCAGCCACAGCCACAGTTCCTGGTTGGTGGCGAGCGCTTGCGCGGCGGTGAGCAGCGCACGCTTTCCGGTGACCGGGTCTATCCAGAGCATCTTGGTCTTAGGCGGCACATGGGCGAGATAGCGCCAGGCGTCTCCGTTGGACCGGGCGCGCGCGCGCTGCCTGCCGGTGTAGGCTTCGGAAGCCGGGTTGGTCCAGGTCGTGGCGCGCAACATCGTCCACAAGGGTTCGGCCAGTGTATGCAGCGGACCGGCCAGCAGGCCAAGAGCAGGTATCTCGGTGCCACGCGCCAGCATGGTGGCGGTGCCGAACGGAATGGTGTAGGCGATGCCGCCCGAGAGGATGGTCCACAGGTGCTTGGTGTAGCTTGCCTTCTGCGTGCGCTGATAGTCGTTCCAGACATGGAGGCAGGTCTGTTCAAGGTCCCTGGTCGCCTGGCTTTTCACCCGCTCCATGATCGTGCCGTGCAGGTCCGGTTCAAGCACGCGCATGCAATCCTTGAGCTGTGTCGTCAGTTGGCGCCGGTTGGCGCGCAGCGCTTCCAGTCGGGCGCCGTCGCCCGCCCTGGCCGGGCCGGCAGCACGGTCATTCAATGCCTTGATCTTGCCGGCGTTGCGTTCCAGTTCATTGCACAACTGCTGCATCTGGCGCTCGACCCGTGGGTTTCCACTCAGTGCGCCGGTGTTTTCCGGGCGGCCCTCACGACGCGTCTGCGAGCGTTGAAAGCTGGCGAAGCTCAGGACTGTATCCGGCGTATCCGGCGTGCCTGGCGGGTATGTCAGCCGCCTTCGTGGCGGCGACGATTTGTCCGGGTCCACCACCGGCTGCCCAATGCGCGCTTGCGACCTTCCACTGCTTGAAGATAAGCTGTCCATCCCCGTCGTCTCCCTTTTGGCGGCTGCATTTTTTGGTTGCGGGAAGCAGGTCGCAGGAAAGCTTCGTATCTGGGGCAAATCGCCTTGCCTGGTTTCGCAGCCGTCAGGGCCTCGCCAGACGGATTACCGGCAACAGGCTTTCCCGCAAGCTCCGCAGCTTGCGGCTGTGGACCAGGCGGGATCTTGCGCTTGCACAAAGGGGTTATTGACATGCCGCAGGGAGCAGGGAGTGCAGGCAGGGAGGACCGGTAGGCGGGGCGGTATTGTTTGTAGAGGTGCGTTTATCATTCGCGGCGGTGCCGGGCCAGCCCTGGTGGGCGGCCGGGCACCGCGGTTCAGACGATGCCGAGATGGCTGGTGCCGGCCGTCAGGTCGCGGTCCTTGGCTTCCTTGCCGTTGAGCTTGATGGACAGGCGCAGGTCGTTGACCGAGTCGGCATTGCGCAGCGCGTCCTCGTAGGAAATCCGGCCGGCTTCGTACAGGTCGAACAGCGCCTGGTCGAAGGTCTGCATGCCGATCTCGCGCGACTTCTTCATGATCTCCTTGATCTCGTGGACGTCGCCCTTGAAGATCAGGTCCGACACCAGCGGCGAGTTGAGCATGATCTCTACCGCGGCGCAGCGGCCCTTGGTGTCCTTCAGCGGCACCAGCCGCTGCGAGATCATCGCCTTCAGGTTCAGCGACAGGTCCATCAGCAGTTGCTGGCGTCGCTCTTCGGGAAAAAAGTTGATGATGCGGTCCAGCGCCTGGTTGGCGCTGTTCGCATGCATGGTGGCCAGGCACAGGTGGCCGGTCTCGGCAAACGCCACCGCATAGTCCATCGACTCGCGGTCGCGGATCTCGCCGATCAGGATTACGTCGGGCGCCTGGCGCAGGGTGTTCTTCAGTGCCGTGCCCCAGTCGGCGGTGTCGACGCCGATCTCGCGCTGGGTGACGATGCAGTTCTTGTGCGGGTGGATGTACTCGACCGGGTCTTCCACCGTGATGATGTGGCCGTAGCTGTTCTCGTTGCGGTGGCCGACCATGGCCGCCAGCGTGGTCGACTTGCCCGAGCCGGTGGCGCCCACCATGATGACCAGGCCGCGCTTGGTCATGACCACGTCCTTCAGCGTCGCAGGCAGGCCGAGGTCGTCCATTTTGGGAATGGCGGTGGTAATCACGCGCAGCACCATGCCGACCTTGCCCTGCTGGATGAAGGCCGAGACGCGGAAGCGCCCGAGGTTGCCGGGGCTGATCGCGAAATTGCACTCCTTGCTGGCCTCGAACTCGGCGGCCTGCTTGTCGTTCATGATCGCGCGCGCCAGCTCCAGCGTGTGGCCGGCGGTCAGCGGCTGGTTCGACACCGGCGTCATCTTGCCGTCGATCTTGAAGGCGGGCGGAAAGTCGGTGGTGATGAACAGGTCGGAACCGTTCTTGCTCACCATGAGTTTCAGCAGGTCATGCATGAACCTGGTGGCTTGTTCGCGTTCCATTCGACATCCTTGGTGAATACTGCGTGTGAAGCGGCCCGGTATCAGCCGGGGAAGTTGTCCGGCGTCTTCGCGGCGGATCGGGCGGCGCCGACCGAAATGACATTGCGGCGCACGAGGTCGGCCAGGCAGCTATCCAGCGTCTGCATGCCGAGGCTGGCGCCGGTCTGTATCGCCGAATACATTTGCGCGATCTTGGCTTCGCGGATCAGGTTGCGGATGGCCGGCGTGCCCAGCATGATTTCGTGCGCGGCGACGCGGCCGTTGCCGTCCTTGGTCTTCAGGAGCGTCTGCGAAATGACTGCCTGCAGCGACTCTGACAGCATTGCCCGCACCATTTCCTTTTCGTCGCCCGGGAAGACGTCGACGATACGGTCGATGGTCTTGGCCGCGGAAGACGTATGCAGCGTGCCGAACACCAGGTGGCCGGTCTCGGCCGCCGACAGCGCCAGCCGGATGGTTTCGAGGTCGCGCAGTTCGCCGACCAGCACCACGTCCGGGTCTTCCCGCAGCGCCGAGCGCAGCGCAGCCGAGAACGAGTGCGTGTGCACGCCGACTTCGCGCTGGTTGATCAGGCACTTGCGCGACTCGTGCACGAATTCGATCGGGTCCTCGATGGTCAGGATGTGCGCGTACTCGTTTTCATTGACATGGTTGACCATGGCTGCCAGCGTGGTCGACTTGCCGGAACCGGTCGGGCCGGTGACCAGCACCAGGCCGCGCGGCTTCAGGGCCAGGTCGGCGAAGATCTTCGGCGCATTGAGCTGTTCGAGGCTGAGGATGGTGGACGGGATGGTCCGCATCACCGCCGCAGCGCCGCGGTCCTGGTTGAACGCATTGACGCGGAAGCGGGCCAGGCCGGGAATCGCGAATGAGAAGTCGATCTCCAGGTGCTCCTCGTAGGCCTTGCGCTGGCCGTCGTTCATGATGTCGTAGATCATGCCGTGCACGTCCTTGTGCTCCAGCGGCGGCAGGTTGATGCGGCGCACGTCGCCGTGCACCCGTATCATCGGCGGCAGGCCGGCGGAAAGGTGCAGGTCGGAAGCCTTGTTCTTGACCGAGAAGGCGAGTAGTTCGGAAATGTCCATTTATAATCCTTGGCCCGCAAAAGTGGTAAATCCGGAATCTGCGGGTTGCGCCGGCCCGGAGCCGCATCGAGACGATGCCGGCGGAATCGTTGATTAAACTAAAATGTTTCCGTAAGTCACTAAATTATGTCCTACATAACGGATAAGCTGCAAGCGGTAACTGCGCAGATTGTTGCTGCAGCGCGAAATGCCGGTCGTGACCCTTCGGAGATCGCACTGTTAGCCGTATCCAAGACAATTACGCCGGATTTGTTGTTGGAAGCGTATGGCGCAGGCCAGCGCGTTTTTGGGGAAAACTATCTGCAGGAGGCGCTGGACAAGATGGCGGCGCTGAAGGAGCAGGCGCCGGCCATCGAATGGCACTTCATCGGCCCGATACAGAGCAACAAGACGCGGCCGATTGCCGAGAATTTCAATTGGGTGCATTCGGTCGACCGGCTGAAGATCGCGCAGCGGTTGTCGGAACAGCGGCCGTCCGGGCTGCCGCCGCTGAATATCTGCATCCAGGTCAATGTCAGCGGCGAGGCCAGCAAGAGCGGTTGTTCGCCGCAGGACCTGCCGGCGCTGGCACAAGCGATAGCCGGCCTGCCCGGACTCAGCTTGCGCGGCCTGATGACGATACCCGAGCCGGCGACGACCGAAGCCGGGCAGCGCCGGCCGCTGCGCACATTGCGCGAACTGGCCGACCAGCTCCGCGCGCAGGGCATCGCGCTCGACACGCTGTCGATGGGCATGTCGGCCGACCTTGACGCGGCCATCGCCGAAGGCGCCACCATGGTTCGCATCGGCACCGCCATTTTTGGAGAAAGACACTATGCAGAATGACTTGAAGATCACGTTTATCGGCGGCGGCAACATGGCCGCGGCCCTGCTCGGCGGCCTGGCCGGCAAGCTGACCGCCGGCGCCAACATCCACGTCGTCGATATCAATGCCGACGCGCTCGCGCGGCTGCAGCAGCAGTTCGGCGTGACGGTCGCGCCGCAGGTCGATGCTGCCGTGGCCGCCAGCGACGTCGTCGTCCTGGCGGTCAAGCCGCAGCAGATGCCGGACGTCGCTGCCCAACTGCGGCCGCATGTCGGGCAACAGCTGGTGCTGTCGATCGCTGCCGGCATCCGGGGAGCGGACCTGTCGCGCTGGCTGGGCGGCCACAGCGCCATCGTGCGCACGATGCCGAACACGCCGGCGCTGATCGGGCAGGGCATCACCGGCATGGCGGCGCTGCCGGGCGTCTCGGCCGGCCAGCGCGAGGCAGCCGACGCCATCATGCGCGCGGTCGGCGCCACGGTCTGGCTGGACGACGAAAGCCTGATCGACCCTGTCACCGCAATATCGGGCAGCGGCCCGGCCTACGTGTTCTATTTCATCGAGGCGATGCAGCAGGCGGCGCAGGAGCTGGGCTTGAGCACGGAGCAGGGCACGCAGCTGGCGATCGCCACCTTCACAGGCGCTGCGCAACTGGCCGCCCAATCGCCGGACCCGGTGTCGGTGCTGCGGGAGCGGGTAACGTCCAAGGGCGGGACGACGTATGCGGCGCTGACCAGCATGGAAGCGTCGGGCGTCAAGGAGGGAATCGTGAAGGCGCTGCGGGCCGCGGCAGCGCGGGGCAGGGAGCTGGGCGAGGAGTTCGGACGGGATTGAGCAAGCACGCGCTTGCACACTGCAATTCGGCTGACTTCTGCCTGGCTTCTATATCTTGATGATGGTATCGCTGTATCGCGCCACGACCGGATCATGGGTCATCAGCCGCATGGGTTCCACCAAGGCTTGCGCAACCAGGATGCGGTCGAACGGATCCTGGTGATGCGGCGGCAGATCTTCCACCGCAAGAGCGTGTTCCGCCTCGACAGGCAGCAGGCGAAATCCCGCTTCGCCGAAATAGCGCAGTGCGCTGCTGCTGGAAACAGGCATGTCGCCACGTCCCAGTCCGTACTTGATAGCGATTTCCCATAAGGTCGCAGCACTTACCCAGACAGCGGTCTTTGGCGCCAGAATCAGCTCACGCGCCTTGTGCGTCAACTTGGGATGGTCCGTGATTGCCCACAGCGCCACATGGGTATCGAGCAACAGGTTCACTACTCTGCCGCGCCAAGGAACAGCCGCTTTACTTCCCCATTGCTTTCATCGATATCGTCGGGAACAAGAAAAGCGCCCTTTGCTACGCCTATGCGCTTGGCCGGTGGAACATCATCGACCGGAACCAGTTTTGCCGCAGGTCGCCCATTGCGGGCAATGATGATTTCCCGCTCCCGCCCCTGTTCGATGGCTTCGACAAGTCGGGACAGTGAAGTTTTCGCGTCGAACATGTTAATTGCCTGCATCTCGTCTCCCGGGAAAAGCCTAGGCTAGCTTAGCTAGGATAGCTGGTCAAGCTGAGGTGCAATATGTCCCTGGCCCGGCGCCGTTTCCAGGCCGCTACCCCAATGCGTAATCCAGCGCAATTCCCAAAAACACCGCCGCGCCGAGCCAGTTGTTATGCCTGAACGCCGCAAAGCACCCCATGCGTTCGCGCTCGCGGATCAGCGTGTAGTGATAAACCGCCATGCCGGCAGCCACCACCATCCCCGCAATGAACCAGCCGCCCAGCCCGGCGGCCAGTCCTACCGCAGTCACCATGCCAAGGCTGACCGCATAGCACAGCATGACAGCGAGCACGTCGTAACGGCCGAAGGTAATGGCACTGGTGCGTATGCCTATCTTCAGGTCGTCGTCCCGGTCCACCATCGCGTACTCGGTGTCATAGGCCAGCGCCCAGAAAATGTTAGCCAACAGCAGCACCCAGGCCTCCACCGGCACGGCGTCCAGCACCGCCGCATACGCCATCGGAATGCCGAAACCGAAGGCAATGCCGAGATACGCCTGGGGCAACGCAAAGAAGCGCTTGAAATACGGGTAGCTCGCGGCAATCGCTACGGCCGCCACCGACAGCAGCTTGGTCAATGTATTAAGCGGCAGGATCAGCAGGAACGCAATCACGGCCAGGACCGCCGCCACCAGCACGGCTTCCCAGCCGGCGATGCGGCCGGACGTCAGCGGCCGCTCGGCGGTGCGCTTTACATGGCGGTCGAAGTCCTGGTCTGCGTAGTCGTTGATGGCGCAGCCGGCCGAACGCATCAGCACGGTACCGAGCGTGAAAATCAACACCACGTGGAGCGGCGGCTTGCCGCCGGAGGCCAGCCATAGTGCGGCCAGCGTCGGCCACAGCAGCAGCAGGATGCCGATGGGCTTGTCGAGGCGTACAAGGCGAATGTAGAGTTGAAATCGCGACATTGCTTTAAAATAAGTCGGCATTCGCCCAGGTTGCGCAAAAGGGCAGATTATAATCGCCGCCGCTGGCTAGGCCCCGAACCGGAAAACGGGTAACGGTCCTGTCACGCAAGGCAGCTACCATTCGGCATTTTCAGGAGACCAATACATGCAACACCGCATTCGCGCCATCACCGTCGCCGCTGTCCTGCTCTCGGCAGGCGCCTCGGCCCAGGCCGCCACCGAGATCACCTGGTGGCATTCAATGACCGGCGCACTCGGCGAGCGCGTCGCCGCGCTGGCCGACCAGTTCAACAAGAGCCAGTCCGAGTACAAGGTCAACGCCGTCTACAAGGGCGCCTATGACGAGTCGATGTCGGCTGCCATCGCGGCCTACCGCGCCGGCAATGCGCCCAACATCCTGCAAGTGTTCGAAGTCGGCACCGCGACCATGATGTACTCGAAGGGCGCGATCATGCCGATCACCCAGGTGATGAAGCAGGCCGGCGAGAAGTTCGACCCGTCCGGCTATGTGCCTGCGGTGGCCGGCTACTACACCGCGCCCAACGGCGACATGCTGTCCTTCCCGTTCAACAGCTCGACCACGGTGTTCTACTACAACAAGGACAAGTTCGCCAAGGCTGGCCTGGACCCGGAAAAGGCGCCGGTCACCTGGCAGGAAGTCGTGTCTGCCGCGGCCAAGCTCAAGGCCAACGGCGAGAAATGCCCGTACACCACCGGCTGGCAGTCATGGGTGCAGCTGGAAAGCTTCTCGGCCTGGCATAACGTCGAGTTTGCCAGTAAGGGCAATGGTTTCGGCGGCCTGGACACGCGCCTGAAATTCAACAGCCCGCTGCATGTCAAGCACATCACCAACCTGTCCAACTGGGCCAAGCAGGGTTACTTCGTCTACAACGGCCGCAAGAACGAGCCGGAAGCGGCGTTTTATTCCGGCGACTGCGCGATGGTGACCTCGTCCAGCGGCGCCTATGCCAACATTTCCAAGAACGCCAAGTTCAAGTATGGCGTGGCGCCTCTGCCGCATTACAACGATGTGGCGGGCGCACCGCAGAACACCGTGATCGGCGGCGCTTCGCTGTGGGCCCTGGGCGGCAAGAAGCCGGACGAATACAAGGCCGCAGCCAAGTTCTTCAAGTTCCTGTCGCAGCCGGAAATCCAGGCCAAGTGGCACCAGGAAACCGGCTACCTGCCCATTACCAAGGCAGCGTACGACCTGACCCGCCAGTCCGGCTTCTATGAAAAGAATCCGGGCACCGATGTCGCGGTCAAGCAGATGATCGTCAAGACCACCGAAAAGTCGCGCGGTATCCGCCTCGGCAACTTCGTGCAGATTCGCACCGTGGTCGACGAGGAACTGGAAAACGTCTGGGCCGGCAAGAAGACGCCGCAGGAAGCGCTGGACGCGGCAGTCAAGCGTGGCGACGAACTGCTGGTGCGCTTCGAGCGCGCCAACAAGGGTAACCAGTAAGCATGAAAAAGGGGCGGCATTGTTGTGCCGCCCCGGTATCAGGATTCATCGGGTGCAGCGCGCCGGGCGCGCTGCACCCTTCCTCACTCCTGCTGCAGGTAACGCTGCCGCTCTTCCTCTTCGCGCCGCGCGATATCGATTTCCCTTAATACCGCACCGACATCGGCCGGCCGCGCAGGCGCCGCGACCCGACCCGTCAACACCGTCTCCGGCGTCAGGAGCCCGGCGCTGTACAGTCCCCATATCTCCTTGCCGTATTGGGTCGCCAGCAGCTCGGGCGCAAAACGGCCCAGGCAAGCGGCCAGGTTGGCGACGTCGCGTTCCAGCATGGGGCCGGCTTCCAGGTTGCCCGCCGCGTCGATGGCCTGCGGCAGGTCGATGATGACCGGGCCGCCTGCATCGACCAGGATATTGTATTCGGACAGGTCGCCGTGGACCACGCCGGCGCACAGCATCAGCACCACCTGGCGCAGCAGTTGCGCATGGAAAGCCAGCGCCTGCTCCGCGCCCAGGTCGAGTTCGGCCAGGCGCGGCGCGGCGTGGCCGGCGGCGTCGGTGACCAGTTCCATCAGCAGCACGCCCTCGAAGCAGACATGCGGCCGCGGCACGCGCACCCCGGCCGCCGCCAGCCGGAACAGCGCGTCCACCTCGGCGTTCTGCCACACTTCTTCCTGCATCTTGCGGCCGTAGCGCGTGCCTTTTTCCATCGCCCGCGCCTGGCGGCTGTTCTTGACCTTGCGCCCCTGCTGGTAGGACGCGGCCTGGCGGAAGCTGCGCTGGCTGGCTTCCTTGTAGACCTTGGCGCAGCGGACGTCGTCGCCGCAGCGCACGACATAGACAGTGGCTTCCTTGCCGCTCATGAGCTGGCGCAGGACGGTATCGACCAGGCCCTCGTCAACCAGGGGCTGGAGTCGTTTCGGGACTTTCATGGGGTGGGAGCGGCGGGGCAGGGTGGCGGAGCGCGGATAGTACCATCCGGTTTTGCCGAACTGCGCGAGAATGTGGACCTGATAAACCGGAGGCACGATGACGTACGAAGAATACCTGGATGAAGTGACGACGCTGATCACCGAGAAATACGACGTCAGCGATGAAGACGCGATCAAGCACGTGGTGCGGGCGCAGGCGGCCGGCTACTTCAGCCTGCATGACGACCTGCCGGAGATGCGCACGCTGGAGCGGGCCGAGCAGGATGCGGCAACCATCTTCGAGCAGAGGAACAAGTCGCGGCCGCACACGCCGGGCAAGCGCCGCGCTCCGAAGAAGTAAGCGCGCAGTTGCAGCGCCGGCGGCGGCAGGCAAAAACAAACCGCGGACTCGCCGCGGTTTGTTTTAATTAAAGCCCAACGCAAAGTTCGAATCGTTACTGCCGCTTGCTGGCTTCCTTCTTGATCTTCTTCGCTTCCTTTTTTTCCTTCGGGCTCTTGGCGGGTTCTTTCTTCACTGCTTTCTTGCTGTCCTGGCTCTTGCTCATGGTGTGCTCCGTTTGAAGAAAGGGGTGCTTGCACTGTGCAGCGACGGCCATGTTACCCGAATTCCTTGCCGCTGCAACAAGGCCGGCGGCGCTTGCCCGCCACGTCTTCCCATCCATCCCGAACGCGCCTGAAGCGGCGGCGGCGCCCAGTTTCAAGATTTCCCGATTGCTGACGATAACGCAATTATCTGACCATTTTCAGACAGAAACAGTTGCCGACCATCATTTATTTGTTGCCGCACATCATTATTTTGTGTTTCTGCGCAGCAAGAGTGTTAGGCTTTCTGTTGACGATATCCGAAACACTTCCAAAAGACAGTCATGTTACTGGACCGACAAGCAAGCCAGCTCCGTCTTTCCGGGGGCTTCACGCTGATAGAACTCATGGTGGTGATTGCCGTCTCGGCAATCCTGCTTGCGGTGGCTGCGCCCAACTTCAGCGCTGCACTCATCAGCAACCGCCTGGGGTCGCAGGCAAACGACCTGGTCGCCGACCTGCGCCTCGGGCGCAGCGAGGCGGCGACGCGCGGTGCCTGGGTTGTCGTTTGTCCAAGTGCGGACGGCGGGACGACCTGTTCGGCGTCCGCTGCAGACTGGGCGAGAGGCCGCATGGTATTCGTCGATAGCGACCGTAGCGGCACCCGTGCGACGACCGAGCCGGTGCTGCGCTCGGTGACCGCCTTGTCCGGCGCCACCAGCATGGCGTCGACCGGGTTTGCCGACGCCACCATCACGTTCAGTCCTTACGGCGGCCTGCTCCAGGGCGGCGTTCCGGCCGCCAGCGGCACGTTCAGGCTGTGCTCCGCGTCCTCTGCCACTGGGCGCCAGGTGCGCGTCGACGCCAGCGGCCGTCCATCTTCCTCCAGGGTGACTTGCCCATGAATTCCCTGCGCCACGCCCAACTCCGCTCCAGCGGCGGCTTCACCATGATCGAGGTGATGGTCGCGCTGCTGATCCTGTCGATCGGCCTGTTCGGCATGTTGAGCCTCACGGCCAACAGCCTGAAATTCACGACTACGGCGAACTACCGCACCATCGCCGCCCAGCAGGCTTATGCAATGGCCGAGACGCTGAGGGCGAACCCGGCCGCGCTGGGCATTGCGACAACGGGCGACATTGCTTTCGGTTCCACGACCCCGGCGAGTACCCCGAATTGCGTGAAGGCCGCGGGCTGCGGCCGCAGCGCCTTTATCAACAACACGGTTTATATGTGGCAGCAGGCCGTCCAGGCCAACCTGCCGCGCGGCGCAGGTGCGGTTTGCCGCGACGACGCCGCCGCATCCAACCCGCCCAATACCGCTGGCGCCACCATTAACTGGAACTGCAGCGGCAGCGGACAGTACGTGGTGAAAGTCTGCTGGAATGAATCGCGCGTGGAGGTATCAGGCACAACCGCGGCCGGGGCCGGTTATAGCGGCGGTGGCAGCAACCTGCTTTGCACCTGGACCGCGATATGAAGCGCCATACCCTGCCCGCGTCCCAGGACGGCCTGACCCTGATCGAGATGATGGTGGCGGTCACCATCGGCCTGCTGTTGATGGTGGGCATCGCGCAGGTCTACTTGTCGAGCATGTCGACCCAGCGCACGCAGAACGATGCGACATTGCTCAACGAGTCCGCACGTTTCACCTTCGACCTGATGTCGCGGGAGCTGCGCAAGGCCGGCTTCCGGAACACCTGGCAGCAGAATAGCGCGAGCGTGAGCGAGTTCTGCCCGACCGATGGGCCGCTCCCGCAGTCGGCCTATATCGGCGTCAATGACGCCGCCAGTATTTCAACGTCCAGCGCCGACCTGAGCGGCACGGCCATCGCGGTCAGCAACCTGAGCGACGTGCTCAAGGTCCGCTTTTACGGCGAGACCAGCAATGGCACCGAAGCCATCACCGACTGCCACGGCTATCCGGTTGCAGCCAACCAGCTGGTGCAGGAAACGCTCTACGTCGCGCCGGATCCGGCCAATGGCAACGAGCCCACGCTGTGGTGCCACACCAGCAACCCGGCGCCGGTGACGGCGGCCCATCCCGGCGCGCTGCCATTGGTCGCCGGCGTCGAGAGCCTGCAAATGCTGTACGGCGAGGACACGGACAGCGACGGCATCATCAATCGCTATGTGCCGTGGCAGCTGGTAAGCAAGGTGCACAAGGTGTCGGCGGTCAAGGTGTCGGCCGTGGTGCGCGGGCCGAATGCGCTGGCGCTGGGAACGGTGCGAACCAGCTTTGCGCATTTTCCCGGCTACGACCAGGCTGCCAATTCAGACGCCGGCGCCGTGTTCACGCCGGCATCCACCGACCGCCTCCGCAAGCAATTCACGACCGAGATTGCGATTCGCAACTTCGGCTATTGCGACAGCGACAACTAGGACAAGACTGCCATGCACTTTTATCGCATCCGGTTGAATGGCCAGCACGGCGTAGCACTGATCACGTCGCTGATCTTCCTGGTCATCCTCACGCTGCTGGGCCTGTCTGTCGTCAACTCCACTACGGCCGAGGAAAAAATGTCGCGCAACACGCGCGACGTCGATGTAGCTTTCGCCGCCGCAGAGGCGGCGCTGAGGGACGCCGAGCTTCATCTGACCGGCGCTTACCAGTGGCCTTACAACGGGCTCAAAGCGATTGACTTCGACACGTCCTGCACCAACGGATTATGCGACTCGAGCCTGACCCCTGCTTTCTCCTCCGTCAACGATGTCGACTTCTACAGCACATCGGGCGTGGGCGCGAACAGCCAGCGGATAGGCACGGTTACCGGCACGGCGGCGGTTTCGGGCCTGAGAACCGGCGACCAGCCGCGCTACATGATCGAGAAGGTATGCACGACGCTGAATTCACTCAAGGGCTTCTGCACGACCCCCGCATTCCGCATTACCGCCAAGAGCCGCGGCCGTCTTCCCAATACCCTGGTCGTGCTGCAGGAAGTCTACCTGCCTGCCGATTTTGGAAACTAGAACGCCATGCAACCGGACAAACTCATGACCTCCCTCTATCGCTTCCTGGCAGGCATGCTGCTGTCGCTATGCAGCCTTTCCGGGCATGCCGGCACCCTGTCCGACATTCCGCTGAGCCTGAAGGGCGGGGTGCCGCCGAACGTGATGTTTGCGCTGTCTACCGAATTCCCGACAGCGATCACCGCCGCGTACCAGGGCGCGAGCGACTACGCTGCGACCAACGAGTATTTGGGCTATTTCGATCCTGACAAGTGCTATTCCTACAGCAGCGCCAACGGCTACTTTTCCCCGGTCGGCATTGCTGCCAACCATAGCTGCAGCACCTGGAGCGGCAATTTCCTGAACTGGGCCACCATGACCGGCCTGGACGAATTCCGCTATGCGATGACTGGCGGCCAGCGCGTGCTCGACACGGCGGGATTGACCGTGCTGGAACGCACCTACCTGTCCAACCAGGGTTCTGCTTCGTCCAACTTTCCAAACAAGACCTTCGTCGAGAACGGCTCCACCACGCCGTTTCCCGTCAACGGCGCGACGGTGACGATACAGAATCATGCGCGCGGCAGCCAGATGGTCATATTGCCCTCCGGCGGCGACACGATCAATTGCACCACGCCCACGCTCAGCAATGGCAGCTTCAGTTGCGGGAACATGGCGTTGACAGCTTCCGGCACCACGGCCACCTGCACGACATGGGGCGGCAGCGGCACCAGCGCCTCGCCTTACATCTGCACGGCGTTTTCCTATGGCGGCGGCATTACCGGCACGGCGACGAGAAAAACCGTCTCCACCGCGAGCAGCGGCACCATGTCGTCGAGCGCCACGGTCACCTGCAGCAATCCCGGCTTTGCCACGCCCCCCTTTTCCTGCGCGCTGACCATGGGCAATGGCGCAACCGGCAGCTGCTCCAGCTGGACGGGCAGCGGCACCCAGGCTTCGCCTTACCAGTGCACCAGCTTCGGAAATTTTTCCAGCAGCGCAGGCAGCGTGCCATTCACCCCGAACGGCACGGGAAATACGACCAGCAACTTTACGACGACCACTGCCGGCTCGCAGATCAGCGAAAACATCAGCTGCACGGGCGATGCCAGCGGTCCCAGGCTGAACTGCCCAATGTCGTCCAACGGCCCGGCCAGCGACGACAAGGCAGTGTGCTCGACATTCACGACCGATAGCTCCGGAACTTACCGGTGCTCGGGCAGCTTCGGCTTTTTCAACGAGACCAGCAATGCGGCCAGCTCTGGCGAAAACTATGTCAGCAGTTCGGTCAGGAACAACAGCGGCACCGCGCGCCTGACCGTCAACGGCGTCAGCGTCCGGTTTTACACCGACTACAGGATTACCTATACCAGGAACACGTCGTCGACTGTCTACTACACGCAAACCTATCAGGGCAGCACCAGTCCCAGCAGCACTTATTATTACGTCTCGGCCTACGATGTCGCCTTCGGCTCCAGCCAGACCTACAACGTCCGCGTCCGGGTATGCGACAGCAGCATCGGCCTGGAATCCAACTGCAAGCAGTACGGCAGCGTGTACAAGCCAGCCGGCGTAATCCAGGAAAACGGCGACATGATGCGCTTTGGCGTGACGTCCTACTTCCAGGCCAATGACATCGACAACGCGGTGTTGCGTTCCAAGCTCAAGTACGTGGCGCCGACCAAGTACTCGGCGGCAGGCCAGCCGATTGCCAATCCCAATGCGGAGTGGTCGGCAACCGACGGCACCCTGGTGTCCAACCCCGACGCGAGCGACGCTGCGACGGCCAATTCCTTCGTCGGCGCCACCGGCAATACCGGCGTCATCAACTACATCAACAAGTTCGGCACCGCCAGCCAGTCGTACAAGACCTATGACACCGTCGGCAAGCTCTACTACGAAACGCTGAAATACCTGCGCGGCAAGACCGCGACGCTCGACTTCTACAAGGGTGCAAAAGTGTCGAACGCCGACGGCTTCCCGGTGATTACCCAGTGGGACGACCCGGTCCAGTACGCCTGCCAGAAGAACTACATCATCACGATTGGCGACACCCACACCTGGTGCGACAAGCGCCTGCCCGGCGACTCGCATGGCGGCAACGGCAATGCGGCATGCAACGCCTACACCGACGGCAACGGCAACGCGCATGCATCGGACTTCGGCTCGCTTCCGGGCGACAACGAGATCAACGTCGGCACCCTGACGTCGGCCGTGGGCGCGCTCGAAGGCGTCGCCAACCTTGCCACCAACTACACCGGCGCCGGCGGCGCGGGCTACGGCATGGCAGGCCTGTCGTATTGGGCAGCCAGCCGGGACTTCCGCCCAGACCTGCCCGGCACCCAGCATGTGCAAAGCTACGTGATCGATGTCCAGGAAGCGCGCGACTGCGGCTACCGCTCGCAGTTCTGGCTGACCTCGAAATACGGTATTCCCGAGTCCTACGACGCCGCCGGCGCCTGGCTGACCGTCAACAACCCGGCCATGGGCACCGCCGTGCTGCCCTCCGGCGGTTGCGCATCCAACCCGCCGCCGAGCAGCGCCTGGCCCAGGAACCTGCTGCGCGCCGGCGACCCGCAGTCGATGATCAGCTCGGTGCGCAGCGCACTGGCTACCATCGCCGCGCAGATCGGCGACGAAGCCGCGCTGGCGCAGTCCTCGGGCACGCTCGACACCGGTACCGGCGCCTACATCTACCGGGCGCTTTACAACTCCGGCGGCTGGCAGGGCGACCTGCAGGCGCTTGCCATCGACACCAGCGGCGCCATTGCTGCGTCGCCGGCATGGAAGGCGTCCACCAAGTTGCCGCTTCCGGCGCAGCGCAGGATCTTTACGTTCAATGACGGCCTGGCCGCCAACGGCAACGCCGAGACCACCGCCAACAGCCGCCGTGGCGTCACGTTCGACGCCGCCAGCTTCGCCACGCTGTCGAGCCGCCAGCAGGCGCTGCTCAACACCGACCAGTTTGGCGTCGCCGACAGCTACGGCGCGGATCGCGTCAGCTGGGTGCGTGGCGACCAGTCCAAGGAAGCGCTTGCAGCCGGCACGACCACGGCCAACACCAACCCCAACTATGGCTGGCGCTCGCGTTCACCATCGGCGTCCACCGGCCTGACCAACCTGCTGGGCGACGTTGTCAACTCCAACCCGGTCTTCGTGGCCGAACCGGCGGCGCAGCCTGGCGACGGGTTCACCACCTACGCCCGGAGCATCCGGGGCCGCAGGCCGGCAATCTATGTCGGCGGCAACGACGGCATGCTGCATGCGTACGACGCGTCGTACACCCTCACGGCCGCCGGCATGCCGCAGCCGACCAGCACCAGCGGCACCGAGCTGTTCGCCTATGTGCCCAGTGCCGTGTACCGGAACATGCCGCAGCTGATGGCGCCCAACTATAGCCACAAGTATTTCGTCGATGGCAGTCCGACCGTGGCCGATGCCTGCTTCGGCAATGCTGCAGGCACCGCATGCGGCAGCGCCACCAGCTGGAAGACCATGCTGGTCGGCGGCCTCAATGCGGGCGGGCAGGGCGTCTACGCCCTCGATGTCACCGACCCGACCGCCTTCAGCGCCAGCAAGGTGCTGTGGGAATTCACCGACCGCGACGATCCCGACCTCGGCTATACCTTCAGCAAGCCGGTGATCGTGCAGCTCAATAACAAGAAATGGGCAGTCATCTTCGGCAACGGCTATAACAACACGACGGCGGACGGCAGCGCCAGCGCCGACGGCAGGGCCTATTTATATGTGCTGTATGTCGATGGGCCAGGTAATGGCAACCGCTGGGTCAGGAACACCAATTACTTCAAGATTCCGCTGGTCTCGCCGACCGAAGTCGCCACGCCGCTGTCACCGGCAAACGGCCTCAGCACCGTAAGCGCGGTCGACCGCGACCAGAACGGCACCGCCGACATCGTGTACGCCGGCGACCGCTACGGCCAGCTGTGGAAAGTCGACTTGTCGTCCGCCACACCATCGAGCTGGGCGTCGGACCTGACCAGCGGCGGCCGGGCGTCGCCTCTGTTCACCGCATCGGTCTCCGGGGCGATGCAGCAGATAACCACCGGTATCGAAGTTGCGGCACATCCCAACGGCGGATTCATGGTGATGTTCGGCACCGGCTCCTGGGTCGACACCAGCGACCCGTTCGGGCCATACACCGCCAATAGTTTTTACGGCATATGGGACAAGGACGACCACAGCACCATCGTCGCGCGCAGCCAGTTGCAACAGCAACGGACGCTGGCCTACATCACGGCCGCAGGGGTTGCCTGCACGGCCGGCACAGACGATTGCTACGGCGTTATATCGAACTGCCAGCCCAACTACGGCGGCGTCCAGCGCAACACCGCGGCCAGCGCCTTGTGCCCGACCCTGCAGGTTGCCAGCGGCAATACCGGCCAGCAGCAGATGGGCTGGTACTTGGACCTGCCGGGCAGTGGGGAGCGCACGCGTTCGAGCGCGCCGCGGGTCAGCGGCAACATGGTGAGCTTCACCACGCTGATGCCGGCGACGGACCCCTGCTCGGGCAACACCACAGGCGTCGAATACAACCTGTCCATCCTGACCGGCGGTGCACCGAGTCGCGCCGTCTACGTCCTTCCAGGCAACAGCACCGGTCTGGTGTCGACCACTGCCGTCCCTGGCGCGACCTCGCAGCCGATCTCGGTGGTCGTGGCCAGCAAGACCATCAGCGGCGGCGCCAGCGATACGCCAGCCGTGTTCAACTCGACGCCGGCAGCGACCACGATTACCGTGTGCGGCGGCACGTCCGGCGTTGCATGCGACAGCACGTTCATACCCGGCTGGGGTTTCCTGCGCAACATGAGCGGCCCCACTGCAAGCGCCGGCAAGTATTCGCTGAACTGCTTCCCGGCCTCGATCGGCGACACCCAGCCGACTTGCATACGCAAGACCAAGCCGGGCAAGTATGGCCGCCTGGACTGGCGCCAGATCAACCGTTAGGAAACGACATGAAACCAGCGCAGCAGGGCTTTACGCTCATTGAATTGATGATCGCCGTGGTGGTCGTCGGCATACTGAGCGCGGTAGCGATCCCCAGCTACCGCAACTATGTGCTGAAGGCAGAGCGCGGCGCCGCCAAGGCGGTGATGCTTAACCTCGTGCAGAACCAGGAGCGGTATTTCACCAACAACGGCACCTACCTGGCGATTGCCGCATTGCCTGCTGCGGCGCCGGCGGGGTGGCAAAACTATTCGGGCGGCAGTGCGTCGAGCGCGAAGTACAGCGTCGTGGTTTCTGCTGGCGTTATTGCGCCTGGCGGCCCGACCGCCATTACCGATGGCTACACGATCACTGCCACGCCAGCCGCGACCGATGCGTTGTGCGGCACACTGCGACTGGACAGCACCGGCGCCAGGACCGCTTCCGGCACCGGCGGCGTCGCACAGTGCTGGTAATGCGCCGTGTTTACTGAAGATCCACCGTCAGCAGCAGCTCGCTGTTGACCGGCACGCCATCGATCTCGCCGGGCCGGTAGCGGGCGCGATAGAACTGGAGCACAACCTGCCCTTCCAGTTGCCGCGCCAGCGTCGAACGCAGCACGTTGACCGCGTTGACCACGCCATGGCGATCGATCGCCAGCCTCAGCAGCACATGTCCCGCACCCTGCGACTCCGGCAGTTCTATTTCCTCGGGCGCGTTTTCAACCAGTTCCGGCGGTCGTGTCAGCGCATCCGACGGGTGATAGACGGGTAGCGGTGAGGGCGGGGAAGCTTCCGGCAACGAAGCCGCTTTCTTCGATAGCGGCGCTGCTGCCTCCCCTGTTTCAGGCGCCTGACCAGCAGCCGATGGCACGGGTGGTGGCAGCGCCAGCGGCAGGGATGATGCCGGTGCAGGCTTTAACTGCACGACAAGCGGCACCCTGGTACTGGCGCGCGTTTCTTCGTATTTCGGGCTGAAGTGGCGGAACGCCTCGCTATGCAGCAGGACCGCAAGCATTAGGAAGATGCCGCGCACCATCAAACGATGGGCGCGGGTGTCTGCCCGGCCTGGTTTGTGCGGCGACGTCATTGGATGGCATTCAACTGTGCTGGTCTTGCGGATGAAATTCCATCGGGCAATTTTCCCACAGTTTATCGCACGACTCCATGCCTGGCATTACGGCAATACATGTGCCATGTTGCCGGAATATGGGTTACCGGCGTGCCGCGCGCGTCACGCGTCAGCCGGCTTTCTTCTTCACCGCAACGCCGCAATCTGCAGCAAATTCGTGCTGCCCGACTCGCCGAACGGCACACCCGCCGAAATGGTGATGTTCTCGCCGACCCGGCCCAGGCCTTCCCGCAGCGTCGCCGCGATGGCGACTTCCACCATTTCTTCCACCGAGCGCACATCCGGGCTGACCGTCGAATGCACGCCCCAGACCAGCGCCAGCCGGCGCGCGGTATGCACGTTCGGCGTGATGCTCAAAATGGGCGCGTCCGGCCGCTCGCGCGCTGCGCGCAGGCTGGTATGGCCCGAGGTCGTATAGCTGACCGTGGCCGTGGCGCGGATGATGCGGGTGACGTCGCGCAGCGCCGAGCAGATCGCATCGGCATGGGTAGGCAGCGGCGGCTGCTGCTGCGCGTCCATCAGCGTGCGGTAGAGCGGGTCGCGGTCGACTTCCTCGATGATGCGGTTCATCATCGCCACCGCCTGCACCGGGTACTTGCCGCTGGCCGACTCGGCCGAGAGCATCACCGCGTCGGCGCCGTCGTACACGGCGCCGGCCACGTCGGACGTCTCGGCCCGGGTCGGCGTCGTGGCCGACACCATCGACTCCAGCATCTGGGTCGCCACCACTACCGGCTTCCCATGCTTGCGGGAGATGCTGAGGATGCGTTTTTGCACCGGCGGCACGCGCTCTGCCGGAAGCTCCACGCCCAGGTCGCCGCGCGCGACCATCACCGCGTCGCTGGCGCGGATGATGCCTTCGAGCTGGTTCAAGGCCGCCGGCTTCTCGATCTTGGACATGATGCCGGCACGGTTGCCGATCAGCTCCCGCGCTTCCAGCACGTCCGACACCTGCTGCACGAAAGACAGCGCCACCCAGTCGACCCCGAGCGACAGCGCGAACGCCAGGTCGCGCCTGTCCTTTTCCGTCAGCGCCGGAATGGGGACGATGACATCCGGCACATTGACGCCCTTGCGCTCCGAGATCATGCCGCCGGCCACCACCCGGGTGCGGATCCGCTCGGCGTCGACCTGCTCGACCAGGAGGCGCAGCTTGCCATCGTCGATCAGCAGCGTGTGCCCGGCCGAGACCGCGCCGAACAGTTCCGGGTGGGGCAGGAACACGCGGCTGGCGTCGCCCGGCTGGTCGACCATGTCCAGTGTAAACGGCGCGCCTTCCTCCAGCATCACCGGTCCCGATGTGAAACGGCCGACCCGCAGCTTGGGGCCTTGCAGGTCGGCCAGGATGGCGATGGGTCGGCCGGTCTGCCGTTCGATCTCGCGCACCATGCCGTAGCGGGCGCGGTGGTCTTCATGCGAACCATGGCTGAAATTGAAACGGAACACGTCGGCGCCGGCCTCGAACAGCGCGGCAATGGTGGCGGCGTCGCCGCTGGCGGGACCGAGGGTGGCAACGATCTTGGCATTACGCAGGCGTCTCATCGGAATGTGCTTTAACTAGGGAGGAGTGGAAGGGAGCGCAGGCCGGCACTACAGGACCAGCACAGCGCGGAAGTCATTGACATTGGTCCGGGTAGGGCCGGTCATGACCAGGTCGCCGAGACCGGCGAAGAATCCGTAGGCGTCGTTCGCTTCCAGCATGGGCCGCGCGGCAAGTCCCGCCGCGGCTGCGCGTGCCAGCGTGTCGGGCGCGGCCAGCGCGCCGGCATTGTCTTCGGAGCCGTCGATGCCGTCGGTGTCGCAGGCGATTGCATGCACGCCCTCCATGCCCTGCAGCGCACAGACCAGGCCCAGCAGGAACTCGGCATTGCGCCCGCCCTGGCCCTCGCCGCGCACCGTCACCGTGGCTTCCCCGCCGGAGAGGATGACGCACGGCTTCCTGAACGGCTGCCCGTGCAGCGCAACCTGGCGTGCGATCGCTGCATGGGCATAACCGATGTCGCGCGCCTCGCCCTCGATCGCGTCCGACAGGATATAAGGCGTGACGCCTGCCTTTAATGCAACCGCGGCGGCAGCCTCGAGCGCGTGCTGGGCAGTGGCTACTACCTGGTGCCGGTTGCCGG
Organism: uncultured Noviherbaspirillum sp.; assembly: GCA_963522035.1. GTDB lineage: Bacteria > Pseudomonadota > Gammaproteobacteria > Burkholderiales > Burkholderiaceae_D > Noviherbaspirillum_A. The sequence goes on from CAUQYP010000013.1 coordinate 35,798, forward strand.
CAAAGCGTGCATCGCCGGGCTTGGGCGTTTCACCGGCGCCGCTGGCCAGGTGCTCGAAAACGGCAGGCGGCGGCGCAATGGCGTACTTCTGCAGCACCGCCAGCGCGTCGGCGCAGGTGGTCGCGTCCGGCAGGGTCGGGCCGCTTGCCACCATGGCAGGGTCGTCCGCCGGCACGTCGGAAATGAGCAGCGTCACTACCGTGGCCGGCGCACAGGCCACTGCCAGGCGGCCGCCCTTGATCAGCGACAGGTGCTTGCGCACACAATTGATTTCCGAGATGGTCGCGCCGCTTTTCAGCAGCGCCCGGTTGATTTCCTGCTTCTGCGCCAGCGTAATGCCTTCCGCCGGCATGTTGAGCAGCGCCGAACCGCCGCCGGAGACCAGGCAGAGCACCAGGTCGGACGGCTGCAGGCCGGCAGTCATCTGCAGCATGCGCCGCGCTGCGTCCTGGCCGGCCGCGTCCGGCACCGGGTGCGCAGCTTCGACCACCTCGATGGACCGGCATTGCACACCATGGCCGTAGCGGGTGACTACCAGGCCTTCCAGTGGTCCGTTCCAGTTGTCCTCGACTACTTTCGCCATCGCTGCGGCGGCCTTGCCAGCGCCGATGACCAGCGTGCGGCCGCCTTCGGGCGGCGCTGGAAGGAAGGGCGGCAGGCAGCGCTCCGCGCTGACGGCGTCTACCGCGCTGGCATACAAATCGTGCAGGAATTCACTTGGATGGAATGGCATGTCGCGGCAATACCTTCGGAGTACGAACGTGTGCAGGCCTGAGCCGGCATCGCGTCCAGATGGATGAAACAGGACTGCAGCGATTCTATGGCCGGCAAGACGGCTTGATAAGATGCAAAACCCTCAACACATCCGGTACTCCAGGTATCGGGTGAATTCATCGCGGGATAGGATGGATACGGAAGCGTTGAGCAAAGCCCGCGCGATGCAGCATTGGAAGGCCAGGCCGCGGTTGGAAGCCAGTGAAGGGATGGACGGCATCGCCGCTGTTTTCCGGCTCGCCAAAGAAAAAACCCGCAATCGATACCGATGCGGGCTTCCCCTGTCTTCTCGCTCCCCAGCTCTTAGGCATGGATTTTGTGGACGAATAATGAATGCAAATGCATCCCCTGTCTACATGCAGTGCAGCATTTACTCCAGGCAAGAAAAAGCCCGCTGGCTTGAACGCAGCGGGCTGAAATCCATACCTTGGGGAATGGAGGAGACAGGTGCATGGTAAGGCAGGCTGCCGGGGATGTAAGTCAGCGAATGCCCGAAGCTGTTGTAGGACTTTCCCTGCCTGGCGAATATGGTGCTGGTATTGTTGCCTACCGCCAGCTCCGGAGGATGCGGCCGGTCATGGTCGGGAACATGCCCGACGCCGGAAATCGCATGCCAAGAGTGTAAGCGGTCAATATGTAAGCACGATGACTTGAAGCACCGGCCAACACAGGCTATTTATTCATCCTTCTCCGTGGCTTCCTCGAGCAGGCTGTCGCCACTGAACTGGCGGCTTGAAAGCACGGTGTCCCGCAGTTTCAACGCCTGCTCCCGCGCGATCTTTGCCTGCGCCTTGTACACTTCCGCAGCGGCAAGCTGGCGGTCGTCATGCAATTCCTTGCCGGCCTGTTCCAGCAGCATGGCCGCTTCTTCCAGCCCGCGCATCGCTTTCCAGTAACTCTTGTCGACCGACTCGGTAATTTCCGACACCAGTGCGCTGGACGAATAGGCATGGCCGGTATGGCAGCGAAAACGGCTGCGCCCACCTTCCTTTAACTGGACCAGTACGCCATGGCATTCCGGGCAGGCGAACGGCGACAGCTTGCCGACGTCCATGATGCCTTTTTCAAACGCGTCGCCTTCCACGGCAATGCTGACTTCGAGCCCCATTGCCTGATGGGCGTGTTCGCTGCCCCTATGCTCCAGTCTTGCGCCCTCCCTGACCAGCCGGTCCAGCAGGGGACCCATGTCGGACGCGGAAAGCACATGGTCGATGTCCACCTGCTGCATCGCGCTGGCCGGCATCGAGTCGACCATGCATTCGGCAAGTTCCTGGGTAATCGTAACGCCGCCCATGCGCTTGATGTTCCACAGCCCCGAAGTGCCGTCGTCCAGCGCGCCCGACAGCACGATGCCGACGACCCGTTCACGATAATGGAAGGCAGCGGAGCGGAACAGCGCGTCGACCGATGGCCGGTTGCGGTTTTCCTTTGGGCCGCGCGTGACGATGACACGGTCGCCCTCGATCAGCAGATGATGGTCGGGCGGGGCGATGTAGATATGTCCGGGCCTGAATTTTTCACCATCTTCCGGATGCCGCGCAGGCAACGGGCCGCTGCGGCTGAGGATCTCCGGTAATTTGCTGACGTAGTTGGGCGCGATGTGCATCACGACGAACACAGGCGCACCGAAGTCTGCAGGCAGCGAAGCGCTGAAAGCCATCAGGCTTTCGACGCCGCCAGCCGAAGCGCCAACAACGATGATGCGGTCGATGATCATATGCACCTTTATGGGAATAAATAGTCAGACCCGGCAAGGTACCTGCCGTTCCGCAGAGAATACTTGCCATGTATTCTACAGTTGGCAGGTCTGGCAGTGATGAAACAACGGTAGGCTGCTACTTCGGCACAACCGGCGCAGTCACATAGCCGATCAGCGGGTCCGTCAGGCCCAGCACATGCAGTCCTATCATCCCAAGCACGCCCGCCAGCACAAGGTAATAGATGGTCGGGAGTATCGTGATGCGCAGCGTGAGGCCTTCACGGCCCAGCAGTCCCACAGTCGCGGACGCCGCCACCACGTTGTGAATGGCGATCATGTTGCCGGCAGCAGCGCCCACGCTCTGGAGCGCCACCATCAGCGCGCCCGACAGGGTCAGCAGGCCGGCGGTCTCGAACTGGAACTGCGCAAGCATCAGGTTGCTGACGGTATTGGAGCCCGCAAGGAAAGCGCCGAGTGCGCCGACCGACGGCGCAAGCAGCGGATAGACATGGCCCATCAGGTCCGCAACGCCGCGCGCCATTGAAATCGGCATGCTGGCGAGGTCGTTCGCGTTGACGCCGGAGTTGATCATCACGCGCACCATCGGCACGGTAAAGATCAGCACGAAGCCTGCCCCCAGGATGGTGCCGCCCGAGTCGCGCACGCCGCGCATGAAGTCGGCGGCACGCATGCGGTGCAGGAAGAAGGTAAGGATGCAGACGAAGAGAAGGAGGCCGCCCGGCAGGTAGAGCGCCTGGAAATCGCCGCCGATGCCGCGTTCGCCCAGCAGGTCGGCGAACTTCAGGTTAACCGACTTGAGCGCGTCGCCAAAGGGTTTGACAGTGCGGGAGAGCACCAGCAACAGGGCCAGCAGCACATAGGGCAACCATGCCATGAAGCGCGAAATCTTGTTCTCGCCCATCCGGTCGAGCGACATCTGCAGCGTGCCGACCCAGGTTGCCGGCCACTCGGACGGCGGCGCGAAGTCCCAGGTGTCCCTGGGCACGAGAAAGCCCTTCCTGGCTGCCAGCGTGACGACCAGCAGACCCAGCAGGCCGCCGATGATGGACGGAAATTCCGGGCCCAGGAAAACGCCGGCGAGCATGTACGGAATGGTAAAGGCGAAGGCTGCGAACAGCGCGAAGGGGGCGATGGACAGCCCCTCGGTCCACGAGCGATTACGGCCGAAGAAGCGCGTCATCACCATGATCAGGAACAGGGGCATCAGCGTGCCGCAGATGCCATGCAGGATCGCCACCTCGGAGACGATCACGCGAAACAGCGCGTCCCATTCGAGGCCCTTGCCGGCCAGCGCCGAAGTCAGCGCCACCCGGTCCAGGCCGCCCTGCACGCCCACCAGCATCGGGGTTCCGACGGCGCCGAAGGAGACCGGCGTCGACTGGATCATCATGCCGAATACGACGGCCGCCATGGCCGGAAAGCCCACCGCCACCATCAGCGGCGCGGCTACTGCGGCAGGCGTGCCAAACCCGGATGCGCCTTCGATGAAGCTGCCGAACAGCCATGCGATGAGGATGACCTGGATGCGGCGGTCGGGGCTGATATCGGCAAAGCCGGCGCGTATAGTGGAAATTGCCCCGGAATACTTGAGCGTATTGAGCAGCATGATCGCGCCGAAGATGATCCACAGCAGGCCGGCCGTGAGTATCAGGCCCTGCAGCGACGACGCCAGCACGCGATTAAGGCTCATGCCCCAGACGCCCATTGCAATCGCAGCGGTGACGAGAAAGACGATCGGCATTGTCACCTTAGCCGACATCCTGAACGCCACCAGCAGGACGCCGGACAGAAGGATGGGGGTGAAAGCCAGCAAGGCAAGAAAGCCGCTGTTCATGATATCTCCTGATTTTTTTGCTTGTTCGCTTCCGTTGCGCTGCTACGCAAAAGGAATAAAGCCGGTGATGATATTGAAGTGGCAATAGTGTGTCTATAGCCTGGTCAACGCATGACACATGAAATGTTTGCATGCTTACCGTTAGCGATAAACATGCATGATCGTTCGCAGTCGTGCTATCGGATGTCCGGCCGGCTTCTGTCGACAGCGTTCCGAACCTGGGTTGCGCGTGTGCAAAGATTTCGACCCGGTATAGCGTGGCATAGCATGGAACGATGGCGATTTTTTCAACTCAAATTTTTCCCCTGAACCTGGAGAAAAACATGAAATTGTTCACCGCCTGTGCACCGACCCTAGCCGCTTTCCTGTTCGCGGTAGCGCCGCATTCTTATGCTGCGGATGAAAAAGGGCTACCAGCCAGCCAGTTGATTGCCGCCATTCAAAGTGCAACAGCGTCGACACCGGGAAACGTCAAGGAAGTCGAGGTGGATACGCATAACGGCCAAGTGGTGATTGAGGTGACGATTGTCGGCTCCGACGGCCGGGAAAAAGAAATCAAGGTTAATCCGGCGAATAACCAGGTCGTGCCGTGAATGCGGTAGTCACATAGTTTCAGCTGCATCAGCGGGCTGTGTTTATGCCATTTTCCCGCTGCAGGACCGGCATTAGCGTGCCGGTCTGCTGTTTTTGTAGAGGGACAGCACAGGAAGTCTGGTAGCGGTCAGGCCGATGTATGTTAAGTCGACAAGTGCCGCGCTTTTGCCCAAAACACTGCATGCTCGTCTGTCCCATAGGCGGAAATGACTGGCGAGCGACTTCCATCCCGAATCCATCTGCAAGTCCGTTCGCCATGACCTTGTGACAGGCATCCTGAATCTGTCTGCCGCGCAGATCCATGGCAACACCCCCACCCCAAGTTTATTTTCCGTGTCGAAACATTTTACAACGGCACTATTGTCATTTCGCTTACTTCGCATCGATAACATTCAAGCAATTGTTTATTAAGGTAAATATATTTACTGGAATAAACATTGCTATAGAGTAAATTATCGGGCGGCAACGTCCAAGGCGACGTACGAATCGGCGTTCACAATGAATATCAGGGGGTTTGCAATGAAATTTCTTAAAAAAACACTGCTGGGCATGGCAGTTGCAACAATCAGCGCAATTGCGATAAGCCAGCCGGCTGCAGCAATGACCATTACGGTAACTGGCATGGAATACAGCAACCCGACAAGCGCGTCCATCCAGTCAGGTTCGACAAAACTGAACGTCCACGCCGGCGAGTTCAGGGCAACGAGTGGCGCCGACAGCTTCCTGGCCTGGTGTGTGGACGTATTTCAGCTGACCGTATTCAATACAGCAGTAACGGACTACAAGCTTGCCAGCGCGAGCGAAGCCATGGGCTTCAACGCCGGCAAGCTTGCGCTGCTGGCCACGGAAGCACTGGATCTGGTGAAAGACAACATCACGTCAGGCGCTTTCCAGTTGGCTGCATGGGAGATCGTCACTGAAACATCCTCGGTCTATAACCTGGGTGCCGGCAACTTCAAGGTAGACAATATAAGCGCTGCGCAAAAGTCGCTGGCGCAGTCCTGGCTTGCCAACCTGCCGACGGTAAGCACGTACTCGCTCAGCATCTATACCAGCGCTAGCAAACAGGATCTGGCAGTATTCGAAAAGCTGCCCGCGCCGCCGGCGTCCGTTCCTGAACCGGCAACCACGGCGTTGCTCGGCCTCGGCCTGCTCGGCTTTGCCGCGTCGCGTCGCAAACAGGCCAGGAGCAGCCAGGCCTGAGCCGTCCAGCTATTGAAAAAAGCCCGCTAGCCATGCGGGCTTTTTTCATGGGCTCTCCGGCGTGCATCAGGAAAACCCAGGCCCCGGCTCAAGTTATCTGGATTTGTGCCGCTATCCACCTGTTGATCAACGCCGATTCAAGCGCCGTCGTGCAAGGCGCTGCAATGACTTATTGGCTGGTGGAATCGCTATACTTTGCGGCATTTTTCCAGCCTTCCGCCAGCCTTTTCTTCCCATGCTTAGCCCCGTTACCCTCCTGCTTATCACCGCGGCCCTCAGCGTTACCATGCTGCTGGTGCTGGGTTCGCTCGTGCGCAGCGGCATTCCGGGCGTACGGTCCTGGTTTGCCGCCAACATCTTTGCCGTGGTGGCGCTGCTGCTGTACGCCGGGCGCGGGACACTGCCGCCGGTGTTGAGCATCGAGGCGGCGAACGGCTTGCTGGCCTTGTGCATTGCCGTCATCTACGCCGGTTTCCAGCAGTTTTTCCAGCGCCCGGCGCCGGTTCGCCTCCTGGCTGCGGGCTGGCTCTGCACCATGGCCGGCGTCGCCGGTTTCCATTACCTGGTCGACGCCATTGCGATGCGCACCGTGGCGGTTTCCCTGTTCCATGGCGCCGTATGCGCCGCGATCGGCAGTACGATCCTGCGTCACCGCAGCCGGGCAGGGTCGCGCTATTCCTATTTTTTCACGGCTGGCGTGGCCTTGCTGCTGGCAGCGAGCCATCTTGGGCGCGGCCTGATGTATGCGCTCCAGAGCGACATGCAGACTGCCGACTACCAGAGCACTGCCTGGAACCTGTTTTTCCTGTCGGTCGGCACGCTGGTGCTGCCGCTCCTGACCATGGGCGGCATGATGATGGTGCACGACCGCCTCGTCATGCGGGCCGAAGAACAGGCGAACCGCGATTATCTGACCGGCGCCTGGAGCCGGCGTGCGCTGTTTCAAATGGCTGAACGCGAACTGCGGCGCGCAGCGCGGCATGGCGAACCGGTGTCGCTGCTGGTGCTGGACGTGGATCATTTCAAACGGATCAATGACAGGCATGGCCATGCCGAGGGCGATCGCGTGCTGGTCGACCTGGTCCTGCGCGCCAGCGCCATCGTGCGCGGCGTCGATTGCTTCGCCCGCCTCGGCGGCGAGGAATTCGCACTTTTCCTGCCACATTCGAACGCTGCCGCCGCCTTGCAGGTAGCACAGCGCTTGCGGCAGGTGCTGGAACAGCCGGCTGTCCCTTCCGCCGCCGCAAGCGGCTATACCGTCAGCATCGGCGTGGCCACGCTGCACGCCGGCGAGTCGTTTTCCACGCTGCTGGCCAGGGCCGACGCGGCGCTCTACCAGGCCAAGCATGCGGGGCGTAACCGGGTCAGGGTGGCGGAAGCGGCCTGAACTGGCGCCCCGTGGCGACCGGCGCTTGCCATTGCAGTTGCCCGCGCAGCGACAGTTGCTTTTGCTTTTGCTTTTGCTTTTGCTTTTGCTT